>JBNJFG010000042.1:0-18074 GCA_051746665.1 Bacillota bacterium | reverse complement strand
CATTTGATGTTTTAATTAAAGGAAAAGCTTTTAAAAATATTAAGGAAACTGAAAAGGAATCTCTTGCTGAGCCAATAAAACTTGCTGATGGAAGTTTAGTTTATCAAAATAATCGAGAAAATATAAGTGCAAGTGATGCAGAAATTGAAGCGCAAAATTATATCCGAAATGGAGTTTATTCTATAGAAAATTATTTTGAGCTGGATAAAGAATACCGACTGCAGTTTAAACAGCTAATAGAATTTTATCAGGATGAAGAAATCAAATTATTTTTTTATTTGCCGCCTTATCATCCACTTATTTTTGATTATTTAGAAAAAAATGAAAAATATCATATAATTTATGAAGTTGAAGAATTCATTAGAGAGTTTGCAGCTAAGAACGGGATTGAAGTTGTAGGAGATTATAATCCATCTGAATTAGAACTTGATAAAAACGATTTTCATGACGGAATGCATCCACGAGAAACTGTGATGGAAAAATTATTTTCTGATTTATAAAGATTATTTATTTTGACTGGAGCTTTAATTTTTTAGTTAATTTGTATATAATATAATAGTAAAATAAATTAAAATAAATTTGAGGTGTTATAAATGTCAAAAAATCCAGAAGTAACAATAACAATGGAAGATGGAAATCAGATTAAACTAGAATTATATCCAGAAAAAGCTGAAAATACAGTTAAGAATTTTATTGAACTGGCTGAAAATGATTATTATGATGGACTTATTTTTCATCGTGTAATTAAAGGTTTTATGATTCAGGGTGGATGTCCTGATGGCACAGGCATGGGTAATCCTGGTTACTCGATCAAAGGTGAATTCCCTGCCAATGATTATGATAATGATTTAAAGCATAAAAGAGGAGTAATTTCTATGGCAAGAAGCGCTGCTCCTGATTCAGCGGGTTCCCAGTTTTTTATTGTTCATCAAGATGCTCAGCATTTAGATGGCCAGTATGCAGCCTTTGGAGAGGTTATAGAAGGAATGGATACTGTTGATCAAATAGCTGAAGTAGAAACAGGTGCAAGAGATCTGCCGCAAGAAGATCAGGTAATGGAGTCAGTAGAAGTAGAAACATTTGGGAAAGAATATGAGGCACCAGAGAAATTATAGTTTGATTAGTTTCACAAAAAGAATATATAAACAGGCTGGCAGTTAATTCTGTCAGCTTTTTTAAATAATTTAAAAATACAATAAACTAAAATAATTTAAAAAAATAGACTATTCAAGTTGATTTAATTGGGAAAATTATTCAGAGATAGAGATTAGGAATTATCATAAATACAAAAACCCCCAAGAAACCTGCACTACCAGGCAAAACTTGGGGGTAAATTATCTGATTAAATTAAAATGGTGCCGAAGGTGGGATTCGAACCCACACAGGCCAAGGCCCACAGCGCCCTCAACGCTGCGCGTCTGCCAGTTCCGCCACTTCGGCACAACAATTATATATTATAACATATAATTTTTTGTTGTCAATATTTAGAGCGATTTTTTTTCTTATGGCTCTAAAAAAATAAAATTTCCCTTATCAATACTAAAGTAATGACTTTTATGCAGGAATTGAACTTATAATCACGAATATTAAGAATATAAGGGAATAGGGAGGCAATAACATTGGCAGACAAAAATACACAAGATAATCAAGAATCACCCAAAAAACATAAATGGCTGGGAATTTTAATTATAGCTTTACTTTTATTATTTATTGGTCTTACAGGTTACTATTTAGAAAGTGGTTTAAAACCGCTTGCTAATGAAAATGGTGATTTATCTCAAATTGAAGAAGAACAGTCTTTATTCGATCAGATTTTATCTATTTTAGGTATGGGAGAAAGTAATTTTAATCAGGATTTAAATATCTTATTTGTTGGATTAGATGATAAAGAAAGTGTTGCTTTAGGAACTATTGAAGCTGATTCTATAGTTTTAGGAAAACTTAGGCCTGAAGCAAACAACCTGCAGTTGGAGTACATAAATGAAAATTTAAAGCATGAAAATAAACTATTAAAAGAATACAATAAAGAAGATATTCAGCTTGTCGTTGAAGATATAACAAAAACAGAGATCGATCATTATGTTTATGTTAACTATCAAGGATTTGAAAAGGTAATCGATGAGTTAGGTGGAGTTCAGCTTAAATTAAAAGAAAATGTTAAAGTTCCAGGCTTAGGACTTGATTTAAAAGCAGGAAGTAATTTATTGTCTGGAAAAGAAGCTTTGAATTTTGTTCGCTGGAGCAGTTCCAGCTACCTTCCAAGATCTGAAAGACAAAAAATGTTAATTCAAGCTGTAGTAGCTAAATTAAGAACAAACAATATAATGTTTAATGTTAAAGAACTTTATAATACTATTGTCGAAAGTTATAATTCTGTAGAGACAGATATCAATACTGTTCTTGCAGCAGAGATCTTTAATTACATACGTTCTAATTCCGAATTAGAGTTAGAGTTTATTGAATGAATTAGAAAAAATAAGCTTTTAAGAAAAAAATTATCTGTAGTCGATTTTACAAGTATTTAGCAGTATATTTAACATAGAATAATTTAATTACTTATAATAGCGGATATTAGATTTTGACTTGAACTGTGTTTTTATATATACTAGTTATTGCTGACGCGGTAATTATACTTTTGATTACTGCAGATGGGCGAATAGCTCAGTTGGGAGAGCACCTGCCTTACAAGCAGGGGGTCACAGGTTCGAGCCCTGTTTCGCCCACCATTTTTATTTGTAAATATAATAATTGAGAAGTTAAAAAGATTTTTATCTTTTAAGATACTTCTTATCACGGAGGTGTAGCGTAGCGGTTTAACGCGCCGGCCTGTCAAGCCGGAGATCGCGGGTTCAAATCCCGTCTCCTCCGCCATTTTAGGTGGGATAGCTCAGTCGGTAGAGCAGTGGATTGAAAATCCACGTGTCGACAGTTCGATTCTGTCTCCCACCACCATTTTTTTTGCGGGAATAGCTCAGTGGTAGAGCATCACGTTGCCAACGTGAGGGTCGCGAGTTCAAATCTCGTTTCCCGCTCCATTTTATTTGCAGTTTTGGGCGGCATAGCCAAGTGGTAAGGCAGAGGACTGCAAATCCTTTATTCGTCGGTTCAAATCCGTCTGCCGCCTCCATATATATTTTTGACAAATTTGAGATCCGTTGATATAATACAAAATGTCGCAAGTTAAGTGTTACATAATATGCCGGGGTGGCGGAATTGGCAGACGCATCGGACTTAAAATCCGGTGGGAATTTATTCCCGTGTCGGTTCGAGCCCGACCCCCGGCACCACTTTTTTTACATATTTAACTTTTGTTGTTTCATTAAAAAGAAAAGTGATGCTGTTAAAGTAACAATGATAGCAAATAATAATTTTAAAATAAGTGCTAACTTAAATTTTTTTAAGTTGGTATAGCTCAGTTGGTCAGAGCGCTACGTTGACATCGTAGAGGCCAGTGGTTCGAATCCACTTACCAACACCATTTTAATAATGATATGCCGGGGTGGCGGAATTGGCAGACGCATCGGACTTAAAATCCGGTGGGAATTTATTCCCGTGTCGGTTCGAGCCCGACCCCCGGCACCACTTTTCCACATTTAATGTGGATTTTTTTATTTGCTAAATATTTGACTTTTTAAGAAATTAGGAATATAATAATAAAAAATAAGAAATTAAATGCATTGATAGGGAAGAGTAAATTTATCTGGTAGTTAAAAGAGAATTGTGCCGGCGGCTGAAAGCACATAACTGAGCAGTAAATTGAAAACCACCCTGGAGCAGATAGGAAGAATAAAGTATTTCTATCCGGCTATACCGTTATCTTGTTGAGTGAATAATAGTTTTATTTATTCTAGATTTTATTTTAGAATTTTGATAATTATTATTAACTAGAGTGGAACCGCGCAATCCGTCGTCTCTAATATGAGATGAGGGATTTTTTTAGTTTTATAAAGGATTATTAATAAAAAAGAGTTAGAGTGACAGACTCGATGTTCTAATGCTAACTCGACCGTGAGTAATCAAAAGAAGAATTAGAGACTTTAAGGAGGAGACTAAATGGAAAAAGTAAAAGTAACACTGCCAGATGGATCAGTTAAAGAATATGAGGCAGGAACAACAGTAGAAGATGTAGCCTATTCTATTGGTAGTGGATTAGGTAGAGATGCAGTTGCTGGTGTAGTAAATGGTGAAGAAGTAGACGCCCGTTATCCGATTGAAGAAGATGTGGAATTGTCAATTATTACAATTGATAGTGATGAGGCATTAGAGATTTTAAGACACACAGCTTCTCATGTGATGGCTCAGGCAGTTAAAAGATTATATGATGAGGTTCAGGTTGCAATTGGACCTGCAATCGATGATGGTTTTTACTATGATTTAAATTTAGAAGCAACTATTAACGAAGAATCATTAGAGAAAATTGAAGCAGAAATGCAGAAGATCATTGATGAAGATATTGAGATTGAAAGAAAAGTTCTGCCTCGTGCAGAAGCAATAGCTCTAATGGAAGAAAGAGGAGAAAAATACAAGCTGGAATTAATCGAAGAACTGGACGATGAAATGATCAGCCTCTATTTTCAGGGAGATTATGTAGATCTCTGTCGTGGACCTCATCTTCCTTCAACAGGTTATGTAAAAGCATTTAAACTATTAAATGTTGCTGGCGCTTACTGGCGTGGAGATGAAAACAATGAGATGCTGCAGCGAATTTATGGTACTGCTTTTGCAAGTGAAAAAGACTTAGAAAAATATATAAATAGAATGGAAGAAGCTAAAAAGCGTGACCACAGAAAATTAGGTAAAGAACTTGATCTGTTCAGTATTCAGGATGAAGGTAGAGGTTTCCCATTCTTTCACCCTAAAGGAATGGCTTTAAGAAATGAGCTGGTTGACTTCTGGAAAGAAGAACACCGCAAAGCTGGTTATGAAGAAATTAAGACTCCAATAATTTTAGATGAGTCACTCTGGCATCAATCCGGCCACTGGGATCATTACAAAGATAATATGTATTTTACTGAAATAGATGGTGAAACACATGCTGTTAAACCAATGAACTGTCCGGGTGGAATTTTAGTTTATAAAGATTCGATGCACAGTTATCGGGAACTTCCAATAAGAATGGCCGAATTAGGTTTGGTTCACCGTCATGAAATGTCCGGAGCTTTACATGGTTTAATGAGAGTTAGAAGTTTTACTCAGGATGATGCTCATATTTACTGTCTGCCAGATCAGATTGAAGAAGAATTAAGTGGAGTAATTAAACTTGTAGATAGATTATATAGTGCTTTTGGTTTTAACTATAATGTTGAACTAAGTACCAAACCAGAAAAAGCAATGGGAGATGACGCTCTCTGGGATGAAGCTACAGATGCTTTAAGAAACGCTGTAGAAAAAAATGATTTAGATTATGAAGTCAACGAAGGTGATGGAGCTTTTTATGGTCCTAAAATTGACTTTCATTTAGAAGATAGTATTGGTAGAACCTGGCAGTGTGGAACAATTCAGCTTGATTTCCAGATGCCCGAGAGATTTGATTTAACATATATCGGTCAGGATGGAGAAGAACATCGTCCGGTTATGATCCACAGAGCAATTTATGGTAGTATTGAGCGCTTTATCGGAATTTTAATTGAGCACTTTGCCGGTGCCTTCCCAACCTGGATTGCACCAGTACAGGTAGAAATCATTCCGGTATCTGATGATCAAATTGATTATGCACTAAAAGTTAAAGAAGCTTTAAGTCAAGAAAAAATTAGAGTTGAAGTTGACAGCCGTTCCGAGCAGGTTGGCTATAAAATTAGAGATGCTCAAGTTAAACAGATTCCATATATGTTAATTGTTGGAGGACGGGAAGAAGAAAATGGAACAGTTTCTGTACGTGATAGACGTGAAGGTGATTTAGGTACAAGCAAACTTTCTGAGTTTAAGGATAATCTCTTAAAAGAAATTGAAAATAAAGCTATCAATCAGGAAGAAATTTAATAAATAAATTAATTAATACACCTCGGTTTTAAGAGCCGGGGTGCAGCTTACATATCTTATAGAGGGGTTGATATTTTGAAAAAGATAAAATTAGCAGTAATTGCAGGTACTCCTTATGATACATATTTAGGAAAAGAATATTATAGTTCAAAAGGCTATGATGTTTTATCAGATTATACATCTGAAAGTTCAGATGAGCAAAATAGGCTTCAATACAGTAATCCCCAGAAGCTGCAGACTGTAACTTTAGAGAAAATTTTAAAGCTGAAATCTCTTGGAGCTGATGCAGTAATAATCTACTGTAACTCATTGAGTGGTGTTTTGAAAATAGATGAATTAATCCAAAAATCAGAACTTCCTATTTTAACACCTTTAGATGTCTATAAAAATATTGAGATTTCCAAAGAAAGTAAAATAGGAGTTTTAGCTGCTAATTCACAGAGTGCTACAAATATCGAAAAAATAATAGCCGAAAATAATTCTGATTTAGAATTTATAACAGCTGGAATTATGCCGATTATTAATGCTATTGAAGCAGAAATTGAGCCTGCAGTTATCTATAATAACTATGGCCTCAAAGCATTAATAAACTCTTTTCAAAAAATGGGAGCAGATCATCTTTTACTTGGCTGTACCCATCTCCCATATTTAAAAGATGAGATTAAGATTAAATTTGAAAAAATTATCGATCCAGCAGATGAGATTTTAAATATGCTTTTAAAACAAATTTCTTGACAGACTAAGGACCCTATGCTATACTAATTAAGGAAAAGAAAGTAGAGACGCCTGTTTCTCACCAGTCAGAACTGGTTAATATCAGTATTTCCGCTTTGAGTTTATATTTTTGGCGGGAGTAGTAGACTTATCTTTAGGGATAGTCTGTCTTTATCTGATTATTGAATTTAACGGGTGGTTTCTACCACTCGTTTTTTGTATATTTGTCGTTTTTTATATCACTCAGGAGGTGCATAAATATCGTTAATGATTTAAGAGTTAATGATCGCATTAGAGCAAGAGAGGTTCGTCTGATCGATCAAGAAGGAGAGCAAATTGGTATCAAGTCACTGAATAACGCATTGGACCGTGC
The DNA here is from genome assembly GCA_051746665.1 of Bacillota bacterium. Taxonomy (GTDB): domain Bacteria; phylum Bacillota; class Halanaerobiia; order Halanaerobiales; family Halanaerobiaceae; genus Halanaerobium. The sequence goes on along the minus strand of JBNJFG010000042.1, from coordinate 11,008 downwards.
CGCAGAACAGGGTTTGGACTTAGTTGAAGTTGCTCCACAGGCTAATCCACCTGTATGCAGAATTATGGATTATGGTAAGTACAAGTACGAACAGGCTAAGAAAGAAAAAGAAGCCAAAAAGAATCAAAATGTAATGAATGTAAAAGAGGTTCAGATGGGTGTTAAAATTGAAGATCACGACTTTAATGTTAAGTTAAAGCAGGCCCGAAGATTCCTCAACGATAAGGATAAAGTTAAGGTAAGAATTCGTTTTAGAGGAAGAGAAATGATGCATAAAGAATTAGGCTATGATCTTATGGATCGTTTAATTGAACAGACTAAAGATATTGGTAAAGTAGAAAGCAAGCCTAAAATGGAAGGTAGAAATATGATGATGTTTCTAACTCCAGAAAGTGACAAATAGTAAATAATTAAATAGCTAATAATTTTTTAATTTATAAGTTATTTATCTATTAATAATCATTACAGTATTAGGAGGTTAAATCATGCCAAAGCAAAAAACACACAAAGGTATAGCTAAAAGAGTAAAAACTACAGCTAACGGTAAACTTAAGCATCACAAAGGATTTCACAGTCATATTTTAACCAAGAAATCCGGTAATAGAAAAAGAAAATTACGTAAAGCTAAATTATTAAGTAAATCATATCAGAAAAAGTACAAAAAATTATTGCACAGATAAATCATAATAAATAAAATAAGATAAAAAATAATATATGTTAAAATTTTGGAAGGAGTGTCATTTAAGATGCCACGTGTAAAAAGAGGAAATAAGGCGCGCAAGCGTAGAAAAAAAGTTTTGAAGATGGCTAAGGGATATTTTGGATCCCGCAGTAAATTATATCGTCCTGCAAACCAGGCGGTAATGAAGTCTTTACATTATGCTTATAGAGACAGAAGAAATAAAAAGAGAACATTTAGAAAGCTTTGGATTACTAGAATCAATGCAGCAGCTAGAAATGAAGGTCTTTCTTACAGCCGTTTCATTAATGGTTTAAGACAGGCTAACGTAGAAATTGATCGTAAAATGTTAGCTGATCTTGCAGTTAATGATTCTGATGGATTTGCTGATTTAGTAGATCTGGCAAAAGAGAAGCTGGAAAATTAATTAAATGAATATAATCAGCAGTTCTCAAAATGATAAAGTTAAATATCTAAATAAGCTTTATCGGAGCAGAAACAGACGCAAAGAAGGTGTCTTTATTCTGGAAGGTAAAAGGCTTATTGAGGCTGCGTCAGCAGGAGGAGCAGATTTTAAGAAGGTCTTTCTTACTCCTGCTTTTTTTAAATCGGCTGCAAATGATAATCTGCTGGCTGATTTAAAATTAAAGGCAGATTTTATTTATCTTACAGAAAGTCTGTTAAAAGAAACTGCTTCTACAGTTAATCCCCAGGGGATCTTAGCAGTAGTCGAAGAATCTGTTTTTAAAGGTAATGACTTTTATCAAAAGGCAGACAAAATACTGCTTTTAGATAGAATTCAGGATCCAGGTAATATGGGAACAATGATTAGGACAGCTGTGGCTGCAGGTTTTGATGGGATAATTGCTCTCAAAGGCTCTGTAGATATCTATAATCAAAAGGTTATTCGAGCCAGCATGGGAGGAATCTTTTCGATAGCCATCAGACAGAAGCTGAGTCAGGCAGATTTTTTGGCTGAAATTGCAAAAGAGGCTGCAGAATATGAACTTCTGGCAGCTGATATAGAAGCTAAGGAATATCATTTTGAGCATAATTACGGTAAACAGTTAATTTTGATGATTGGTAATGAAGCAAATGGGCTGGATTCTAAACTTATGAAAGCAGCTACTTCAAAAATCAAAATTCCACTGGCCGGAGAAATTGAATCTTTAAATGCAGCAGTTGCTGCTTCAGTTATTGCTTTTGAAATACTTTCTCAGCAGCTAAAACTTAAGACTTAAATTTTTAAAATTTTTCTTGTTAGAGATTTTTTTCTATGGTATAATTAACGGAGAATAAAATATTTAAAGGCAGAGAAAGAGAAAGTAGCTAAATAAGATTTTAAGAGAGATTAACTGCAGCAGCTGAAAGCAGTTAAATTATTAAATTTAGTGAAGTTCACTCTGGAGCTGAGGGCTGAAATTAGTAAGCTTTTCCGGAAGTCAATGCTTTCGTTAACAAATAAAGTGATTCCACATATTCTGTGGGATAATCAGGGTGGTAACACGGTATCTCGTCCCTTTAGGGCGGGATTTTTTCTATTTAAAGCTAAAAAAATTATTTATATACATATAACATGGAGGTGTTAGTTTTGGATCTATTAGATGATCTAAAAAAGATTGAAAAAGAAGCAGAGGCAGAGTTGAAAGAGGTTAAAGATCTTGATCAATTAGAAGAAATGAGAATTAAGTATTTAGGTAAAAAGGGAGCAATTCAGTCTGTTTTTTCTCAAATGGGGAAAATTGATGCTGATCAGCGACCAGTAGTTGGAAAAGAAGCAAATATTTTAAAAGGAAAAATCCAAAGTTGGCTGGGTGAACACAAAGAAAGATTAGAAAAAAAAGCTGCTCAAAAACGTTTTGAGGCAGAAAAAATCGATGTAACTTTACCTGGTAGTGAAGTTGAGGCAGGCAGAAGCCATCCTTTATCATTAGTAACCAAAGAATTAGAAGATATTTTTATTGGTTTAGGCTTTGATATTGCAGAAGGCCCAGAAGTTGAAAGCGAATATTATAATTTTGAGGCCTTAAATATTCCAGCTCATCATCCTGCTCGTGACCTACAGGATACACTTTATATTGATGACAATTATTTACTCAGAACCCATACTTCCCCGGTACAGATAAGAACCATGGAAGCAGAGGAGCCACCAGTTCGAATTATCGCCCCTGGTAGAGTTTATCGTTCTGATGAATTAGATGCATCTCACTCTCCGATTTTTCATCAAACAGAGGGTTTAGTAGTTGATAAGGATATTGCTTTCAGTGATTTAAAAGGTACGATTGAATTAATTGTTGAAGCCTTATTTGGTAAGGATAGAGATGTTAGATTCCGCCCCAGCTATTTTCCATTTACAGAGCCCAGTGCTGAAGTAGATGTTTCCTGTATTGTTTGTGGTGGAGAAGGCTGTCCTCTCTGTTCTCATACTGGTTGGTTAGAAATTATGGGTGCCGGAATGGTCCATCCAAATGTGCTTGAGATGTCCGGTTATGATAAGGATCTTTACAGTGGCTTTGCCTTTGGAGTTGGCCTTGATCGTCTGGCTTTATTAAAATATGGAATTGATGATATCAGAGTCTTATATGAAAATGATAAGCGCTTTTTACATCAGTTTTAAATATTGAGTCATTTAAAGTTTAATTTATAGAATAATTATTTAAAATGCTAATAAACTGGAAAATAAATTTAAACTGTTTAAAAATTTAAATAGAATTGATAAATGAGAACACAGAAAGGATGATAAATTTGCAGATATCATATAACTGGTTAAAGAAATATATTGATCTAAATTTTACTCCAGCAGATCTTTCAGAAAAGCTGACTATGGCCGGATTGGAAGTTGAAGGAGTAGATTATTTAGGAGAAGGTTTAGAAGATATAATAATTGCTAAAATAGAAGAAATAAAAGAACATCCAGATGCAGATAAATTAGTAATCTGTATGGTAAAAACTGGAGCAGATAAAGACTTAATTCCGGTTGTTACAGGAGCACCAAATGTTGAGGCAGGTCAGATGGTTCCCTTTGCCGAAGTAGGAACAACTCTACCTGGAGGAATGGAGATTGAAGAGCTAAAACTTAGAGGTCAACTCTCTCAGGGAATGATCTGTTCTAAAGATGAGCTTGGACTGCAGGAAGAAAGAGCAGCAGGAATTATGGTTTTAGATGAGTCTGCACCTTTGGGATGGAGCTTTCTTAAATATATGAGGCTCGATGATTATGTATTTAAATTAGATTTAACACCAAACTATGCCCGCTGTCTGGGGATGATCGGAGTAGCTCGCGAAATAAAGTCTCTTTATGCTCAGGAAAAAACTTTAAATACACCTCCAATTTCTTTTGACGAAGCCGAAGAATTGGGCAATATAAATGATTATGTTGAGGTTGAAATTGAAGATCCAGATCTATGTTCCCGCTATACTGCCCGCCTGGTTAAAAATGTTGAAGTTAAAGAATCACCAGAGTGGATACAGCGCCGACTTAAGGCAGCCGGAATCAGACCCGTAAATAATGTAGTTGATATTTCTAACTTTGTCTTAATGGAATATAATCAGCCGCTGCACACCTTTGATTATGATAAAATTAAAGATGGTAAAATTATAGTACGCAGAGCAGAAGCTGACGAAAAAATTATGACCTTAGATGATGAAGAAAGAGCTTTAGATTCTGAAATGCTGGTAATTTCTGATCCAGAAAAAGCAGTAGCTGTTGGTGGAGTTATGGGTGGTGCTAATACTGAAGTAACAGCAGAAACAACAAATGTTTTAATTGAATCTGCCTACTTTAATCCAGTTAGTATCCGTAAAACTGCTAAGAAATTAGCAATGCATTCTGATTCCTCACATCGTTTTGAAAGAGGTGTGGATATCGAAAAGGCAGTTGAGGCTAATAATCGCGCCTGTCAGATGCTGGCTAAATGTGATGGAGCAAAAGTAGTTCCCGGAGTAATAGATCAGTATCCATTTAAATATGAGCCAGCTGTTATAAATTTAGAAACTGCAAGAGTTAATGAGCTTTTAGGAATTAAATTAGAGGCAGCAGAAGTTAAAGAAAGTTTAGAGCGCTTAGGTTTTGAAGTCAAAGCAGCTGCAAAATCAGATGAATTCCAAGTGAAAGTGCCTTCATATAGAACAGATGTCGAGCAGGGAGCTGACTTAGTAGAAGAAATAGCACGTGTTTACGGCTATAATAAAATACCTTCTACCAGACCGATTTCTAAACAGAGAGGTAAAAGAACTCCTCAGCAGAAATTCGAAAAAAGAGTTGAAGAACTGCTGCAGGCAGGTGGATTAGATGAGGTTATTACTTATAGTCTCCAGGATAAAAAGAGCTATCAGGATTTAAACTTAAACAAATTTGAGGAGTATTCTAAATTTGTCAGCATCAAAAATCCATTGAGTGGAGCTTATGCAATCTTAAGAACAACTCTGGTACCTGGAATAATAGATGTCTTATCTTCAAATGCCCGTCGTCAGGGTTCTGAAATGTCAGTTTATGAAAGCGGTACAGTATTTAGAAATAAAGGTGGCAGTAATCGTCCGGAAGAGTTGAATAAACTTGGCGGTGGAATTTTTGGTCATAAAAATGATATCTGGCAGCAGGGAGCACCTAACTTCTTTGTTTTAAAAGGAGTGCTGGAAATGCTGTTTGAAAGAATTCAGCTGGATAATTATCAGTTTATTCCTGATAATGATAACCGAGATTTTCTACATCCTGGACGCAGAGCAGAAATTAAATATGATCAGACAGAGACTTTTGGTTTTATAGGTGAAATTCATCCAGAGCTTGCTGACCAAAATGATTTACCTGCAGGAGCAACTATTTTTGAACTAGATTTAGACTTTTTATTTGAAATAACTGCAGAAAAGTCGTATAATTATCATAAATTAGTAAAGTATCCCGTATTATCTCGAGATCTGGCAGTTGTACTGGAAGAAGATATAGCTATTGGTGCTATCCATCAGTCAATTAAAGAGATAGGTGGAGCAGTGCTTAAAAATCTAGAACTTTTTGATATTTATCAGGGGGACCAGATTAAAGATGGCTATAAGAGTGCAGCCTTTGGTTTGAAATTCCAGGCAGCAGATAGAACTTTAACTGATCAAGAGGTAAATGAGCGTTTTAATCAGATAGTAAAGCATCTCAAAAAAGAATATTCTGCAGAAATTAGAGGAAATTAAAATTTTAGGCAGGAATTTCGACATTTGTAATGAATATAATAAAGTAGACTACCATAGTTGGAGATGTTGCTAATGATAGAAGAAAAAAATCAAAATAAAAAGAAGTTCAAACTTAATGTTTTGGGAGACAAGTTTACCGTTACTGGAGATTTCAGTGAGGATTATATCCACAAACTGGCTGAACATGTTGAGAAAACAGGTCGAGAGATTAGGAATGCTTATCCTAAACTTCCCTTTAGACGTTTGTCACACCTGATGATGATTAATCTGGCTGATGAATATTTCAAACTAAGAAGTCAGTGTGTGGATTTGAGTAAAGAAAAAGAAAGACTCAAAGAAGCTAATCAGAGTTTACATCAGGAATTAAAAAAACTGCGTCGGGAAAATGAGGAACTAACTAATCTACTTGAGGAGGTAGATTAATTGGATATCATTAATTTCCTCGATATAATAATTTTAGTAATATTACTCTTTTTTGCTTATAACGGATTTAAAAGAGGATTTATAGATCAGACAAGTACAATACTAGGGCTGCTGGCTGCTTTATTTGTTGCAGTCAGACAGTATGTTTATTTCACCCAGTTTTTAGAGCCATATTTAGACTTATCTACCTCACTGCTGCAGTTTATTTCTTTTGCAGTAATCTTTATTGTGGTTAATATTGTAATTCATGTTTTGGGGATTACCCTCAAAAAAATTGTGGATGCTATTTTTCTGCAGCCGGTGGATCGAGTTTTCGGCTTTTTGCTGGGTATATTTAAAGCTGGAATTATAGTTTATTTACTGATTTTAATTCTGGCCCAGATCCCTCATCCTAAAGTTAATGATGTGCTAAGTGATTCATTTTTAGCGACAAGAATTATCGAGGCATCACCTTTAATACAATCAAAGATTGAAGAACTATTTCGGCCATGATATTCTCATGGCCTTTTGCCGTTTTAATTGAATATATATTTTAAAGAAAAAGAGGTGTGAATATGCAGAAGATGAGCAACAAAGAAATTGCAAAAGTGCTGGCTAAATTTGCTGATTTAATGGCGATTAAGGGAGAAAATGATTTCAAAATCAGAGCTTATACAAATGCTGCTCGTAAAATTGAGTCTTATGCAGATGATATAGCTCAGCTGGCAGCTGCAGATAAGTTAAAAGATATCAAAGGAATAGGTAGTGGGATAGCTGAAGCTATTAATCAGCTGCTGCAGGAAGGTACGATTGAAGAAATGGAGGCCATTAAAGCTGAACTTCCACCTGGAGTAATAGAAATGACAGATATTCAGGGTTTAGGACCAAAAACTGCCCACCGCTTTTATTATGAATTAGAAATAGAAGATTTAATCAGCTTAGAAAAAGCTCTGACAGAAGGAAAAGTCCAAAAAATGAAGGGCTTTGGTAAGAAATCTGAAGAAAAACTATTAAACGCTTTAAAAAATCATGAAAAATATGTAGATAAAATTATTCTGGCCAAGGCTTTAAAAGCTGCCGGAGATATTATTGAGACTATCAAAACTGAACTTGAACCTGAGCTATTTAAAAAAATTGAAATCTGCGGCAGCAGCCGTAGAGCTAAAGAGTTAACCGGAGATTTAGATATCTTGATTGCATCAGATCAGCCGCAAAAACTTTCGAAAAAACTTAAAAATCTAGATTTTACAGCTGAGGTTATCGGGGCTGGAGATACCAAGGTAAGTATTAGAACTGAAGCAGGAGTTCAGACAGATTTTAGATTGGTTAGTGAAGAAGAATTTCCTTCTGCTCTCCATTACTTTACCGGTTCTCAGGCCCATAATGTAAGGATGAGGCAGCTGGCTAAAGATCATGATTTAAAGTTAAGTGAATATGGATTATTTAGAGAAGATGAAAGCAAAGAAAAAATTGAATCTGAGGCAGATATTTTTAAAATCCTGGGCTTAGACTATATTATACCTGAATTAAGGGAAGATCAGGGAGAGATAGAAGCTGCTCAGAAGGGAGAGCTGCCTCAAAGTATTAAACTGGAAGAGATTAAAGGGGATCTGCATCTTCACTCCCGCTACAGTGATGGCGCCTTTACTATCAAAGAAATGGCCGAAGCTGCAAGAGATCAGAGGGGCTATCAGTATATTGCAGTTACTGATCATTCTCAATCTTTAACAATAGCAAGCGGCATGAGTATTAAAGAATTAAAAGAACAGCTGCAGGAAATTGACGAGCTAAATAAAGAGCTAAAAGATTTTAAGGTGCTTAAGGGAGTAGAAGTAGATATCTTAAAAAATGGTGACTTAGATTTTGAAGATGAGCTCTTAGATCAGCTGGATTTTGTTATCGCCTCAATTCACAGCCATTTTAACCTTAACGAAGAGGAAATGACTGCCAGAATAATTAAAGCGGTCAAAAATCCTCATGTTAATTTAATCGGACATCCCAGAGGTAGAATACTTGGTGGTAGAGAGCCATATGCAGTTGATTTAGAAAAAGTTATTACAGCTGCCGCAGAATATAATACTGCTCTAGAAATTAATGCTTCACCACAGCGGCTTGATTTAAATGCAGAGTGGGCCCGCAAAGTTAAAAAAGCAGGAGGAAAAATATCGATTAATACCGATGCTCATCATTATAAAGAGTACAGTGATATGGAACTTGGGGTGGCAACAGCACGCCGAGGCTGGTTGGAAAAAGAAGATGTAATTAATACTTTTTCTTATGAAGAATTAATGGAATTTTTGAATTCAAAAAAATAATTTTAAAAAATAAATTAGGAAAATAAATTAGAAAAATTTAATTCCGGAGGTATTTATGGTGAAAGAACACAGTCTGGAAGTATTGGAATATCAAAAGATAATAAAAATGACTGCGGAGAGAGCCGCAACAAATATTGGAAAAGAAATTGTTAATAATTTAAAGCCTGTCAGTAATGCTAATTATATTAAAGAGAGATTGGCTGAGGTTTCGGCCATGAAAGCAATGATTTCCGAATTTTCAACTCCGCCCTTTGGTGGAGTGCGGGATATTAGAGATGATCTAAAAAAAGCAGCTAAAGGCTCAGTTTTAGCGACTGCTGCAATTAGCAGAGTCAGAAGCACCTTAAGAGGAGTTTCAGAACTGCAGCGTTATTTAGAGAGCATTAAATCTAATTTAGATCCCAGAATAATCGAAAGAGAATATCAGGTTATTTATGATTTATGCTCAGATTTACAGAGTCGACCGGGGCTGGCCCGGGAGATTGACCGCTGTATTAATGAATATGGAGAAGTTGCAGATGATGCCAGTTCTAAATTAAAATCACTGCGCTCTAAAATGGATTCTATAGAAAATTCAATTCGAGATAAACTGGATTCAATCATTAAAAGCAAGCACTATCAGGATATGCTGCAGGAAAATATAGTTACCAAACGAGAAAATCGGTATGTAGTTCCGGTTAAGCAGGAGCAGCGAAATAATTTTGATGGGATAGTTCACGGCCAGTCTGCTAGTGGTTTAACCCTTTTTATGGAGCCGATGGCTGTTGTTCGTTTAAATAATGAGCTGCGTGAGGTTCGAGCTAAAGAAAGCGCAGAGATACAGAGAATTTTACAGATGCTGAGTTCTAAAATAGCTCAGGATGAAGAAATTATAAAAAGAGACTTAATGATTATAACCAGGTTGGACAGTATTGCAGCTGCAGCAAAATTCAGTCTCGATTTTGAATGTAATGCTGCTGAGATTAACCAAAAGGGTATTATAGATTTAAAACAGGCCCGCCACCCGTTATTAAAAGAAGATCCGGTACCAATTGATTTAAAGCTGGGGGATGATATAGCAACCTTAGTAATTACCGGTCCTAATACTGGTGGTAAAACAGTTGCCTTAAAAACAGTTGGTCTGCTGACAATGATGACACAAACCGGTCTGCATATTCCAGCTGCTGCTAATTCGACTGTGGCAGTTTTTGAAAAAATATTTGCTGATATCGGTGATGAGCAGAGTATTGAACAGAGTTTAAGTACTTTCTCTTCTCATATGCACAGAATTAGAGAGTTTTTATCAGAATCAGACGAGAATACCTTAGTTTTAATGGATGAGCTGGGAGTAGGAACTGACCCTGAAGAAGGTGCTGCCTTAGGTATTTCTATTTTAGAAAAACTTCAGCAAAAAAAGGCGGTTACTATAGCTACTACTCACTACAGTCAGCTTAAAAGTTATGCTTATACAACTGATCAGGTAGAAAATGCCTCAGTTGAATTTGATATTGAAACTTTAAAACCAACCTATAAGCTGATTATGGGAGTTCCTGGTGGTTCAAATGCTTTTGAAATTGCACTTAGATTGGGAATACCACAGGAAATAATTGATCGGGCTAGAACACTTTTAAGTGATGAAGAGATTAAAGTTGAAGATATTATAAACGAGTTAAATCAGGAAAGAAATCGCTATCAAAAATTGCGGCAGGAAATGGAAGAATTACGTGATCATGAAAAAGAGTTAAAAGAAAAATATGAAAAAATGATAGAGGAGCAGCAGCAAAAGCATGACAAAGAAATGAAGGCTGCTAGAGAAGAAGCAGAATCAATTGTAGAAGCAACTAAAAAAGAAGCAAAAAGAATTATTTCTAATTTAAAAGGAAAAGATTTTAGTCAGCGTTCTGAAATTGATAGAGCTCAGACTTCGGCTAATGAAAATTTAAAAGAGCTGAGTCAGATTTTAGAATCAGAAACTGAAAACGAAAAAGAGAAAATAGATGTCGATCAATTTTCAGAAGGTGATCAGGTTAGAGTCCGCAGTATTGGGCGTAAAGGAGAAATCACTAAGATTGATCGTGACAAAAAAGAAGCTCAGATTCAGGCAGGAATCATGCAGGTTACAGCTTCACTAGCTGATCTGGTTAAGGTAGATATTCCTGATGATAATGAGGAAAAACAGCTTAAAAATTATAGAGTCAAAAAAGCACAGCATGTTTCACCTAAACTTGATTTAAGGGGCGAAAGATATGAGGCAGCCCAGTTTAAGGTTGATAAGTATTTAGATGATGCCTTTTTAGCCGGTTTAAATGAAGTAGAAATTGTTCATGGTAAAGGAACAGGAGCTTTAAGAAATGCTGTAGAAGAAGTTTTAGAAAATAATGCTCATGTTAAAGACTACCGTCTGGGAAGACAAAAAGAGGGTGGAATGGGTGTTACTATAGTTAAAATTCAATAA
>JBNJFG010000041.1:0-18155 GCA_051746665.1 Bacillota bacterium | reverse complement strand
GCCTCAGCACTCATTAAAACACCACGAGTAAATGCCTCTCTGGAATAAGCTCTGTGCTTTAAAGTAAGTACTTCTCCCGTACTGGCAATATCAACTTCATGCTCTCCAAATTCTGCACCAAGTCTTTTAGAATGCATTTCCAGATCTCTATCTATTAAATCGCCCAGCATAATTGCTGTCCCAGAAGGTTTATCCTTTTTAAAACGGTGATGAGTTTCAGAAATCTCTATATCCCAGTCCTGATCTACATACTGATTTACCTTTTTAATCAATTCCGATAGAATATTGATTCCAATTGAAAAGTTAAAGCTCTGAATCACCGGCACCTCTGCTGCTAGTTTTTCTAATTCAGCAAAATCTTCTTCATCCAGCCCTGTAGTCCCAATTACTAAAGGTACCTGCTTTTTAGCAATTACTTTTACTGTTTCTGCAAAAGCCTCTTTTAAAGAAAAGTCAATAATCACTTCTGGTTTTTCTAATTCTTTTACCCCATTTTCATCTTTTTGATAAACTATTTCATGTCCAGCTTCAGAAAATAATTCTTCTATAGCCTGGCCCATGCGGCCGGAATAACCTATAATTCCATATTTCATACAATATCAAGCTCCTTCATTTCACTTAAAAGTAATTCCTGATCTGCTTGACTTAAGTTAACTAAAGGACGACGTAAATTATTATTTGCAAATCCAATCTGCTCCATTGCAAATTTAATTGGAATCGGATTAACATCAATAAAGATTAAGCGCATTAGATTAAGATACTTATAATGTAAGTCTCTGGCTGCCTGATATTCATCTGCTAAAATATGAGAAGTAATTTTTTTCATAACTCCCGGCATTAAATTAGAAAATACTGAAATAACTCCCTGACCTCCAGACATCATCAGTGGTAAAGCCTGATCATCATTACCTGAAAGAATAGTCTTTTCACTGCCGGCAATTTCAATTACATTTAGAATCTGGCTCATATCTCCACTAGCCTCTTTGATTGCCACAATATTAGCTTCCATTTCAGACATTTTCTTAAAAGTCTCCGGTTCAATATTAACTCCAGTTCTGGAAGGTACATTATAGGCGATAATTGGCAGTTCTGTTTCTTTAGCAATATGTGTATAATGATCAATTAAACCTGCCTGACTGGTTTTATTATAGTATGGTGTTACAATTAAAAGTCCATCAGCACCATTTTTTTCAGCCAGTTCATTCATTTCAATAACTTTAATCGTATCATTGGTTCCTGTACCGACAATTACTGGTATTTCCCCATCAGCTTTAGCAACTGCCATTTTTGTCAGTTTTTCTCTTTCTTCTAAATGAACTGTTGGAGATTCACCTGTAGTACCCAAAACAACTAAAGCATCAATATCATTTTCTAATTGATAATCTAAAAGTTTTTCAAATAAATCATAATCCACCTCTCCATTATCTTTAAATGGAGTAATCAAAGCTGTACCTACACCCTTAAACATATTAATAGCCCCCTGTAATAGTAGTTGTATAATCTTTAAAACTCTCATCTCTTCTAATCTGTTTAACTTCTCCCTCAACTGTATATAAAAATTCACCATTTCTAAGCATACCATTATAGTTAAAGCCCATTGAATGACCATGAGCTCCTGTATCATGAATAATTATTAAGTCCCCTAATTTACTTTTGGGAAGTTTACGGTCAATAGCAAATTTATCATTATTTTCACAGAGTGAGCCAACTACATCATAATTTTCAGCTTCATTTTCTCCACGAGCTTCTGCATCAATATTTGTTAAATGGTGATAACTTCTATACATTGCAGGTCTCATTAAATCTGACATGGAAGCATCTACTCCCAGATACTTTTTATATGTTTCCTTTTCTTTGATTACCTCTGTTACTAAATAGCCAGATTCTCCTGTGATATAGCGACCGGACTCCATAAAAATCTCTGGCTGAAGACCATTTGCTTTTAAGACCTTATCATATGATGCTTTAACTTCTGCAGCTATTGCTTTTACATCAACAACCTGATCTTCTTGATAAGGAATACCAATTCCACCACCAATATTGATGAAATCAATTTCTACTTTAAATTCTGAAATTATTTCTCGGGCAAATTCAAAAATCATCTCGGTATATTCTCCAAAAATTTCTGAATTATTTTCGTTAGAAACTACCATTGTATGCAGTCCAATTGAGTTTATACCTTTATCTTTCAAAAAAGAAACTGCATCTTTGATCTGGGCAGCAGTTGAGCCAAATTTTGACTCTTTAGAATCACCCATGATTTCATTTTCAATTGAGCCTGGATTTAACCTGAAACAAATATTTTCAGGAATAATATCATTTTCAAAGAGTTCATAAATATCAGCAGCCCAATCAATGTTAATAATACAGCCTCGGTCTACAGCATATTGATAGGCATCAATTGTTGTCAGATTAGAAGTAAACATTATATCTTCACCACTGAATCCAACTTCTTCTGCCAGCTGAATTTCTATAACAGTTGCTGCATCAACTCCACAGTTATTTTCTTTCATTATTTTTAAAATATGTGGATTTGGATTAGCCTTAATTGCAAAGTATTCTCTAAAATCTACCCAATTAAAAGAAGAAATTAAATTGTTCAATCGATCCACAATTATTTTTTCATCATAAATGTGGAAAGGAGTTCCATATTCTTTAACTGTTTCTCTAATTTTGTTTTCTGGTATTGTTATTTTTTTCATAAATCTACTCCAATTTTTGAATTTTTTTATTCTTAAAATTATTTTATCATAACTAGACTCTAAAAGAAAAATATATATTTATATAACAAAAACTCAGCGAAATCGCTGAGTTAAATACTTAATCAGAGAAATCACCTCTTCCATCTTTTGAGATAGCTCAACATCAGCAGCCTGGATAAAACTACTAATGACAGTTCTGCATATTTTTTATACAGACCCAGCAGACAGCCATTAAACCCTGACTGTATACTTCGGCGAATTTGCCTTTCTTTGACAACAGCGGTTTAAGCTAAAGTCGAAAAATACTTATCAAAATTCGCGCCTCTACCCCATCTGATTGATGAGGCATTTTCCTATTTAAATTTATTATAATGAACGTATTTTAAGTATATATAATAGAAGGAAACTTGTCAAGAATTATGGCACTTTTTTGTCCCACTTAAATTATAATTTCAGCCTTAAATTTTAAAAAAATTACTTTTCTTTTTCATTCATTTTCAACATGCAATTTGCGAAGTATCCTTGTATACACTCAATAATCAGTATTTTTAATTGATTTTAAGTAAAATATATATTAAGATTAATTTGTGATAATTTTATGATATAAAATTTTTGGAGGAGTGAGAATTTTGAGTAATTATATTGAAAATGTTATGGAAACTGTCAAAGAAAGAAATCCAGGTGAAGCTGAGTTTCATCAGGCTGTGGAAGAAGTTTTAGAATCATTAGCTCCAGTTTTTGATAAACATCCTGAATACGAAGAAAATGGAATCTTAGAAAGAATTGTTGAGCCGGAAAGACAAATTATCTTTCGAGTTCCCTGGGTAGATGATCAAGGCCAGACACAGGTGAATCGCGGCTTTAGGATTGAATACAATTCAGCCCTGGGACCTTATAAAGGTGGGTTAAGATTTCACCCTTCAGTTTATGCTGGTATCGTTAAATTCTTAGGTTTTGAACAGGTATTTAAAAACGCCTTAACTGGTCGTCCAATTGGTGGCGGTAAAGGTGGAAGTGATTTTGATCCTAAGGGTAAATCAGATCAGGAAGTTATGCGTTTCTGCCAGAGCTTTATGACCGAACTCTCCCGTCATATTGGAGATAAGACTGATGTTCCGGCTGGTGATATTGGTGTTGGAGGTAGAGAAATTGGTTATCTTTTTGGTCAGTATAAGAGAATTAAAAACAGATATGAAGCTGGAGTTTTAACCGGTAAAGGCCTTGACTGGGGTGGAAGCTTAGTTCGAACTGAAGCTACAGGTTATGGATTGGTCTACATATTAGAAGAAATGCTAAAAGATCATAAAATTTCTTTAAATGATAAAAAAGTTGTTATCTCAGGTTCTGGTAATGTTGCAATTTATGCCAACGAAAAAGTAACACAGCTGGGAGCTACTGTCGTTGCAATGAGTGATTCTTCAGGTTATTTATATGATGAAAATGGAATTGATCTTGAGTTAGTTAAAGAAATTAAAGAAGTTAACCGCGGCCGCATTAAAGAATATTTAGAAGAATATCCTGATGCAGAATACTATGATAACTGTAGTGATATCTGGTCTGTAGAATGTGATATTGCTCTTCCCTGTGCAACTCAAAATGAAATGGATGCTGCAGGAGCTCAAAAATTAATCGACAATGGAGTCATCGCAATTGGCGAAGGAGCAAATATGCCTTTAACTAAGGAAGCAGCTCAGCTAGTTAAAGATAATGATCTTTTCTATATTCCTGGTAAAGCTGCTAATGCTGGTGGAGTTGCAACTTCTGCTATCGAAATGACTCAAAATGCTATGTTTGATGAATGGACTTTTGATAAGGTTGATCAGGAGCTGCAGAAAATTATGGTTGGTATTTATAAAGATGCCAGTACAGTTGCTGCTGAATATGGTATGGAAGGTGATCTTGTTGCTGGTTCTAATATAGCTGGTTTCCTAAAAGTAGCCAATGCAATGTTAGATCAGGGTGTAGTCTAAATACTTTTTAGTTTAAATAATAATTAAAAATTTAATACTTAGTAATATTGATATCCCCTTCTGTTAGACAGATTAGATTCAACTGTCTATCAGCAAGGGGATTTTTTTATGCACAATTAAAATAATTTTCATGTCAGCTTGATGAAATATTTAGCTAATAACCTAAAATACCTGTATACATATTGACCAAGTGAATAAATTAACCTATAATGACGAGTATATTGAATATAGATAACATAAAGCTAACATGAGATTTATAATTTCAAAAGGAGGATAAAAATTATGAAAGAAAAATCAATTGATTTAAAAACAGCTATTCCTGGTCCACTGGTTCAGGAATCAATGGAGAAACGAAAAGAATATATTCCACTAGGAGTATATAATTTGGCCCCTCTTGTTGCCAAAAAAGCTGAGGGAGCAGTGCTAGAAGATCTTGATGGGAATAAATATTTGGATTTTGTGGGTGGTATAGGAGTTCTTAATGTTGGTCATAATGCACCCGAAGTAGTAAATGCCATTAAAAAACAGGCTGAAGAATTAATACATACCTGTTTTCATGTAGCAGCTTACGAGCCATATATTGAGCTGGCAGAAAAATTATCTAAACTTAGTCCTGGCCCTACACCTAAAAAAACAATGTTTGCAAATAGTGGAGCCGAAGCAGTGGAAAATGCAATTAAGATAGCTAAAAAATATACTGGAAAATCAGCTATTATTGCTTTTGATTATGCTTTTCATGGTCGAACATTAATGACTATGTCTTTAACAAGTAAGGTAAAACCTTATAAATTTGGTTTTGGGCCTTTTGCACCAGAAGTTTATAAAGCACCTTATGCTTACTGCTACCGCTGTCCTTTTGGTCTGGAATATTCGGAGTGTAATCTAAAATGCGTAGAAAATTTTGCTGAGATATTTAAAAGAGATATTCCAGCTGAAGAAGTAGCAGCTGTAATCTTAGAACCTGTCCAGGGTGAAGGTGGCTTTATCTCACCTCCCAAAGAATTTATCCAGGGAGTTAAAAAAGTTTGCGAAGAAAATGATATTTTACTGATTGCAGATGAAGTTCAGACTGGTTTTGCCAGAACAGGCACTTTCTTTGCTGTTGAAGATTATGGAATTGAGCCAGATATTATTACTACAGCTAAATCGATAGCAGGTGGAATGCCTTTAAGTGCTGTTATTGGTAAAAAAGAAATTATGGATGCTCCTCAGCCTGGAGAAATTGGAGGTACCTATGGAGGTAATCCTGTAAGCTGTGCTGCTGCTTTAGCTGTTTTAGATATAATTGAAAAAGATAAATTGGTAGAAAGGTCCAATAAATTAGGAGAATTAATGAAAATTAGATTAGAAGAAATGCAAAAAAAATATTCAATTATTGGTGATGTAAGGGGTAAGGGTTTTATGCAGGCAGTAGAATTAGTTAAAGATAAAGAGACAAAAGAACCGGCTGTTGAAATGAAGTCTAAGATTATAGAAGAATGTTTAAATAATGGCTTAATATTGGTTGGAGCAGGTTTACATAGTAATGTAATTCGCTTTTTGGCTCCAATATCAATAACTGAAGCTCAGATGGAAGAAGGTCTTGATATTTTAGAAGCTGCAGTTGCTAAATTTGCTTAGTCATAAAATTAGGAGGGATGATCATAATGAAAAAAGAAAAATTTAGTCGGGTTTTATCGAGAAAAGACACGCTGGCATTATCATTTGGTGCTATGATTGGATGGGGTTGGGTTGTATTAGCAGGTAATTGGATTAAAAGTGCAGGAACTTTAGGCTCTATTATTGCCTTTTTACTGGGTGGAGTTATGGTTTTATTTGTTGGTCTTACTTATGCAGAATTAACATCAGCTATGCCAAAATGTGGAGGTGAACATGTTTTTAGCAAGCGCGCTCTAGGAAAAAATGCTTCTTTTGTCTGTACCTGGTCTATTATCTTAGGTTATGTTTCAGTAGTTGCTTTTGAGGCGGTTGCCCTACCTACAGTAGTTGAATATCTTTTTCCCAGCTATCTTAAGTTTAAAATGTACACAATAGTAGGTTATGATGTTTATTTAACCTGGGCATTAGTCGGAATAATTGCTTCAATTATTGTTACAATCTTAAACTATTATGGGGTAAAACCACTGGCAGTAATGCAGGGTGCTGTTACAATTATGGTCGCTTTGATCGGACTTTCCTTCTTTGGTGGTGCTGTTGCTAATGGAAGTGTACAGCATGTAGAACCTCTCTTCATTGATGGCATGAAAGGTATTTTAACAGTTGCTATTATGACACCTTTTATGTTTGTAGGCTTTGATGTAATTCCTCAGGCAGCAGAAGAAATTGATATGCCCTTTGATCAGCTGGGAAAACTTTTAATTACCTCAGTTTTTATGGCAATAGTCTGGTATATTATGATTATCTTAGGAGTTGGACTGGCTTTACCAAAATCAGCCTTAGAAAACTCTTCTTTAGCTGCAGCTGATGGAATGCAGGCTGTTTTCTTTAATAGTTCCTGGGCTTCAAAAATAATGATAATTGCCGGGATTGGTGGAATTATAACCAGCTGGAACTCATTTTTTGTAGGCGGCAGTAGAGCAATTTATGCACTGGCGGAATCAGATCAATTACCTCCGTTTTTAGCTAAACTGCACCCAAAATATAAAACACCAACAAATGCTATTTTATTAATTGGTCTCTTTTCTTCACTGGCACCTCTTTTTGGAAGGCCGATGTTGGTCTGGTTAGTTAATGCTGGAGGTTTAACAATAGTTTTAGCTTACTTTATGGTAGCTGTTTCATTTTTAGTTCTGCGCTATAAAGAACCTGAAATGCCTAGACCATATAAAATTAAAAATGGTAAATTTGTGGGCTATATGGCCTCAATCTTAAGTTTAGGAATGATCTTGTTATATCTTCCAGCAGCACCTGCAGCTTTAGTCTGGCCCTATGAGTGGATGATAATTATTGGCTGGAGTGTTCTTGGAGCTATTTTCTTTATATCTAATAAATTATATTCAGCTGAAACTGTTGTTGATCAATCAGTATTAGAAAGCAGTGAAACTATTTAAATTAAAAATTTTAATAAATTATTTAAAGGAGTAATATTTATGAGAAGTATTAAACTTCATGGAGATAAAGTGTTTTTTGGAGAAGGAAGTATTGAAGTATTAAGAACACTTAAAGGTGAAAAAGCTTTTGTTGTTACAGGTGGAACTACTATTAAAAAAATGGGTTTTCTAGATCGTGTTTTCGATGAATTAAGAACAGCCGGGTTTTCTCTAAAATGCTTTGATAAAGTAGAACCTGATCCAAGTGTAGAAACAGTTAAGTTAGGCGCAGAAGCAATGATTGATTTTGCGCCTGATTATATTATAGCAATTGGTGGAGGCTCACCGATTGATGCAGCAAAAGCGATGTGGATTTTTTATGAATATCCTGAGCTGGATTTTGCAAATACATTGGATTTAGTAGATATACCGCCTCTTAGAAATAAAGCTAAATTTGTAGCTATTCCAACAACAAGTGGAACTGCTAGTGAAGTTACCAAGGCTATGGTAATTAAAGATAAAAAGAAAAAATTAAAAAAAGGTATTAGATCAGAATATGCTGTGCCTGATTTAGCAATTTTAGAACCTGAGTTTACAGCAACAATGCCACCCTGGTTGACTGCAGCTGCAGGAATGGATGCCTTTACTCATGCTTTAGAAGCTTATGTTTCAGTTAAAGCAAACGATTTTAGTGATGTATTAGTTAAGGGAGCTTTAGAAGGTATTTTCGAATTTTTACCCTTAGCTTATAAGAAACCTGACAACTTAAAATATCGAGAAAAAGTACTTAACTTTCAAAATATAGCTGGAATGGCTTTTTCTAATGTTGGTTTAGGAATAGTTCACAGTATGGCTCATCAGCTGGGAGGAATATTTAAAATTTCGCATGGACTGGCTAATGCCTTAATTCTGCCCTATGTAGTTCAGTATAATAACAAGTCAGATAAAGCACATAAGAAATATGATTTATTAGCTAAAAGATTGGAAGTACTGGATCTAGCTTTAGCAATTAAAAATTTAAATAAAGAATTACAAATTCCAGCCAGTATTAAAGAACTTAATATTTCTAAAAAAAGATTTCAAGAAGAATTAGATTTAATGACTGCTCGAGCTCTGGCAGATGGCTGTACTTCAACTAATCCTCGTTCAGTTAATGATCAGGAAATGCAAAAATTATTTGAATATATCTATGAAGGAAAAGAAATTGATTTTTAAAAACAGCTTAAACTCTAAAACCCCGCTCAGCTAAAAAGCTTAAGCGGGGTTTTATTTCTTTATATTAAAGTTATTTATCGAAGTTTTTATATTTAAATTCTAATATATTTGAAGCTAATTATTAGTAATTAGATTGAAACTGATTCTCTGCTTAGGAATCTCTTCCAAACATTCTATCTAGAACCATTGCTATAATTACTACACCAAGACCGGCTTCAAAACCAAGTCCAATATCAACTGTATTTAAAGATCTTAAAACTGGTTTACCAAGTCCTCCGGCACCAATCATCGCTGCAATAACTACCATTGATAAAGAAAGCATAATACACTGATTGATTCCCATCATTATAGAAGGCATGGCACCTGGTAATTCAATTTTAAATAATATCTGCCACCAGTTTGCACCAAAGGCATGTCCAGCTTCTTCAAGTTCTTCATCTACCTGTTGAATTCCCAGATAGGTTAATCTAATTGGTGGTGCAATTGCAAAAACTACAGTCGCAATTACCCCTGAAACATTACCCAATCCAAAAAACATCAAAGCCGGAATTAAATAAACAAAGGGCGGAATTGTCTGCATAAAGTCCAAAATTGGACGAGTTATTAAATCCACTGCCTTATTATGTGCTTTGATAATACCGACTGGAATTCCTACTGTTAGTGCTATCAAAACAGAAGTAATAATAGATGATAAAGTTATAATTAAAGGATCCCACATTTCGATATTTAAAACTAAAGTTAAACCCAAGGCAACAAATGCTGCCATTCTTTTACCCTTAAGTTTCCAGGCAAATGCTGCAAATATTGCAATTAAAACTAAAGGGTGTGGAAAAGCCAGTACTGTTTCTATTCCACCTACAATTGATTCTATTAATGATGACAAAGCGTTTAAAGGTCCACCGAAGTTGTTTATTAAAAAATCAACAAAATTTTCTACCCAGTTCCCCAGAGGAATTTTTGTTGTTAGTAGTTCAATAATACTGTTAATAATAATCACCATCCTTATTAAATTTTTACTGGCGGCATCAAATTATGACACCACCAGCATCTTATCTTATGTTTTTTTATTTATTGCAGTATTAATTTCTAATACTTTTTATTATTATAATTTAATTATTTATTATTATTGTAATTTAATTATTTGCTATTTCAGCTATTGCTTTTCTTGCAATTTTTCCATCAGTAGTTTTTACACCAAATACCCACTGATTAACAATATCGAGATTATTTGCAATCCATTCTTCTGCAACTTCTTCTGGATCACGATCATTGTTCTGGTATTCATTAATCCATTTATTTTGAATAGGTGCAGGTACAGCAAATTGTTCTAAGAATTTATAGAAATTAGGGTTTTCATCCTGATAACCATTTCTAGCTACAGTAAAGACTTTGTCATCTTCGCCCCAAATTCCTTCTGGATCTTCAAGATATTTTAGATCAAATAGAACATTCATATAATGAGGCTTCCAGCCATTAAAGGCTATCCATTCTTCATTATTATAAGCTCTTTGAACTGAAGAAAGCATACCAGCTGTACTACTTTCTCTGATTGACCAATCACCTAAATTATATGTGTTATTATCGATAGCTTTTTGAATAATTATATTTCCATCATTACCAGGTTCGATACCATAAATTTCTTTATTAAATTTATCTGCATATTCCTGTAAATCAGCAAGTGATCTAACTCCAGCTTCATAAACATATTCAGGAACTGCTGTTCTATAAGTTACGTCTTCCAGATTAACTCGTACATTATGAACAACACCTTTTTCTTGATACTCATCAAAGTGCATTTTCATTGTTGGCAGCCAGTTTCCTAAAAAGACATCAAGATCTTCAGTTTCTAGGCTTTTAAATATTATTGCCTGTGATGCTGCTGTCATTTTTGTTTCATAACCAAGATATTCTGCAACTTTGGCAGCTACATGGGTTTTTATAGTAACTCCCGGCCACTGAACATAACCAAAGTCAATTGTATCATCCTGAGCTGCAACCTGTGGTACTGCTGCAAAAAGTCCGAATCCTAAAAGAACAATTATTAAAGTTGAAATTAATTTTTTATTATTCATTTATATCCCTCCAGAGATATTATTAATAAGTTTAAGTTATAATTTAAATTGATGTAACATCAAGTATTTTGATTATATTTAAACTTTTTCTGATGCTAAATTAGCTACTACATTGGTCTTAACAATAACTCCTTTTAATTTATGCTTATCATCAAGTACTGGCAGAGGAGTATTAATATCTGCAATTTTTGAAAATAAGTCATTTACTGATTCTTCTGGTTCGGCAATTGGAACTTCTCTAATGATTTCATCTAAATTATTTTTTTCTTGATTAATTGATTCAACAACATCTTCTATAGTTACAATACCTCTATATTTATTATTCTCGCCGAGCACAAAAATACTTCCTATTTCATTATGGCGCATTTTATGCAGAGCAGTGCGTAAACCATCCTGTTTATATAATAATGCTTTAGGTTTATCCATAATATCTGATGCTGTTAAAACACGAGAACGGTTAACATCCTGCACAAATTCTGCTACGTAATCGTTTTCAGCATTTGTTAATATTTCTTCGTGATTTCCTACCTGAACAATTTCTCCATCTTTCATGATAGCTATTCTATCACCTAATTTTAATGCCTCATCGAGATCATGGGTGATAAAGACAATTGTTTTATCTATATGCTCATACAGTTCGAGAAGTTTATCCTGCATATCTTTTTTGATCAGTGGATCTAAGGCACTGAAAGGCTCATCCATCAGTAATATATCTGTATCTACAGCCAGTGCTCTTGCTAAACCAACACGCTGCTGCATACCACCACTGAGCTGATCAGGTTTTTGATCTTCATAACCTTCTAGCCCAACCTGTTTTAGAGCTTTCATAGCTTTTTTTCTTCTTTCATCTTTATCTATACCTTCAATTTCTAAGCCGAATTCTGCATTTTCTAAAACAGTACGGTATGGGAAAAGAGCAAAATTTTGAAAAACCATGCCGAATTTTTCTTTTCTAAACTCTCTTAAATCCTCTTTATTTAGTTTCATAACATCGGTTCCGTCTACCTTAACTGATCCGGAAGTCGGATCAACCAATCTATTTATACAGCGGAGCAGTGTAGATTTACCACTACCAGAGAGTCCCATAATTACAAAGATTTCTCCTTCTTTTACTTCAAAACTGGCATTATTGATTCCAACTGTTGCTCCTGTTTCCTCTAAAATATCTTCTTTGCTCATTCCATCTTTGAGCATGTCGATTTCTTTTTGGCCTTTGCCATCGAAAACCTTATAGAGATTATCTGCTTTTATTTTCAATATTGTCACCTCTTTATTTTATTTTTTAAAAAATTGCTGGCACAAAAAAAGGTCTAGAAAATGTTCACTCAGAACAAATTCTAAACCATATAATTTAAAATAATCATTGTATTATCAGCAGAATTTCAACTCTGATAACAATGCGGGATAAATTTATCCCACTTGCTTAACTCCTTTAACAGAATAACAAACTAAGTCTGATCTGTCAAACGTTATCTAGAATTAAAAATTGTCTTTATATTATTACATTTATTTGTATTTTATTTCACTTGCACCTGGTACCAACATATTGCTCCTTTTATTTGACTTTAAAAGACGACTAAGATATACTAAGAGAGCTGACTAAAAAAATTAATGTTAAATAACTTAATAGATAATATAGCAACTAAGCCCTGACTATATGAATGTAGTCGGGGCTTTTTACGTATAAGTATGAATTTATCAACCTTCTGCAGTATTATTTGTTAAGAAAATTGTGTGGTTGGTAGATTTAGTATAAGAATATAATAAAAAAAGGAAGTGGATTTAGATTTGCAAAAGATTAAATTTAATGAATTAAACGTATCAGATGAAATTTTAAAAGCAGTTGAAGAAATGGGTTTTGAGGAAACAACTCCAATTCAGACAAATGCTATTCCAGCGGTACTTAATGGAAAAGACATTGTAGGACAGGCACAGACAGGTACTGGTAAAACAGCAGCCTTTGGTATTCCTCTCTTAGAAGAAATGGATGCTAATAATAAAGATCCTCAGGCAATTATACTCTGTCCAACCAGAGAACTTGCAATTCAGGTATCAGAAGAATTAAAACGTTTGGCAAAGTATAAAAAGAGAATATATACTCTTCCAGTTTATGGTGGACAATCAATAGGAAGACAGATTAAAGCCTTAAATAAAGGAGTTCAAATTGTAATTGGTACTCCAGGTAGAGTAATGGATCACATTAGACGTGGAACTTTAAAGTTAAAAAATATAGACTTTTTTGTACTTGATGAAGCCGATGTTATGTTAGATATGGGTTTTATTGATGATATCGAAACTGTATTAAGAGATATTCCAGATGACAGACAGACTCTTTTCTTTTCGGCAACTATACCTCAATCAATTAAAAGATTGAGCAAAAAATATCAGAAAAACTCAGAGTTTTTAAGAGTTGCTCACGAAAAATTAACTGTTCCTGCTATAGATCAGTATTATTATGAGATTAGAAGACACGATAAGCTTAAAGCTTTAACCAGAATTCTTGATTTAAGTAATCCAGAACTGGCTATGGTTTTTTGTAATACCAGAAAAATGGTTGATGAACTGAATATCAAACTTCAGGCTCGTGGTTACTTATCTGATGCTATTCATGGTGGTTTAAATCAAAATCAGCGTGATCGAGTAATGAACAAATTCAGAAATGGAATTATTGAAGTACTGGTAGCTACCGATGTAGCAGCTCGTGGTATTGATGTAGAAGATGTTGAAGCTGTATTTAACTATGATCTGCCTCAGGATACTGACTATTATGTACACAGAATTGGACGTACAGGTAGAGCAGGAAAAAGTGGTGAAGCTCACAGTTTTGTAGTGGGTAAAGATATTTATAAATTAAGAGATATTCAAAAATATACCAAATCAAAAATTAAAAGATCAGAAATTCCTTCTCAAAATGATATAGAAGCAGCTAAATTTGATCAATTTAATGATGAGCTGAGTCAATATATAGATTCTGCTGATTTAGGAAAATATATTGAGTTAATTGAAGACTTAGTTGATGAAAAGTATTCTGCTCTGGAAATTGCAGCTGCTTTAATGAAAAAGTCAATGGAAAGAGAAGATAATGATGATAACCAGACTGAAAGTTCTGGTCAGAGCTTTGGTGATACAGGTGCTGAGCCTGGAATGGTTAGATTATTTATCAATATTGGTAAAAAAGATAGAGTTTCTCCCCGCCACATTGTAGGAGCTATTGCTGGTGAAACAGGAATGCCCGGCGGCTTAATTGGAGCTATTGATATTTATGATAACTTTACCTTTGTTGAAGTTCCTAGAGAAAAAGGTCATGAAGTATTACAGATCATGAAGGATAACTACATTAAGGGAACTAAAGTTAACATTGAAGCTGCAAGATCTAAGTAATTTAGAACTTGTTAGAGTATAAAATTAAAATAAGTATCATAGATAAAGAAATGGTGTCAGAAGTGTAAAAGCTTCGGGCACCATTTTTTAATTTATATTAAATTTTTTTAAACCGCCAGACCTTTGATTCAAAATCTCCTTTTAAATACGGTACTCTAAGCCCATAGTTCATCAATTCATCTCCACCATAAATTTCTCCACTGTTAAGTTCTTTATAATCAGCTTCAGGATTTAAAGCTTTTAATTTAAGTTTTTCTTCGCGTGGATTAGGTGAAGCTAAAATTTGATAAAAACCGACTAATAGTTCTTCTCTATCTTCTGCAAGATAAGACCAGGCAGTAAAATTGCCTTCAAAAGGACTTTTAAGTCTATAAAAATCTCCAAATTGAACCAGTCTTCTAATTTCCTTATAATTATTAACCTGAGCTTTTACAGCTTCTATATCTTTATCATTTAGTTTAGTAAGATCCAGTTCATAACCTAAATTACCAAAACTTGCGGTATCATATCTCATTTTAAGAGAGGTAATGCGCTCAACCTGATGATTTGGAACGGCAGAAACATGGGCACCTATTGAAGATGATGGATAAACCATAGAAGTTCCATACTGGATTTTTAATCTTTCAACTGCATCAGTATTATCGCTGGCCCAGGTCTGAGGCATGTAATAAAGCATTCCCGGATCAAAACGACCACCACCACCAGCACAGCTTTCAAATAATATATTAGGAAAACGAGATGTGATTTCTTCTAAAACTCGATAAAGACCAAGAATATAGCGGTGGTTTAACTCACGCTGACGCTCAGCTTTAAGGTCTAAAGATCCATACTCAGTCATTGGTCTATTCATATCCCATTTAACATAGGAGATATTTGCTTTATTTAAAATTGCAGAAACCCTTTCTATTATATATTCCTGAACATCTCTGCGGCTTAAATCAAGGATTAACTGCTGGCGGGAAAGTGAGGATTTACGATTTTTAACCTGGATTGCCCATTCCGGATGTTTACGATATAAGTCACTATCTGGAGAAATCATTTCAGGTTCAAACCAGAGCCCAAAATCCAGGCCAAGTTTATTAATTTCTTGAGCCAGGTATTCTAATCCACCAGGCAGCTTCTCTTCATTTACATACCAGTCACCAAGAGAGGAAGTATCATCATTTCTCCTGCCAAACCAGCCGTCATCCAGCACAAATAGTTCAAGATCTACCTCTGCAGCAGCTGCAGCCATTTCTAAAATTTTATCAGTATCAAAATCAAAATAAGTACCTTCCCAGTTATTGATTAAAACCGGTCTTTCCTTTTGGCGGTGTTCTCCTCTTACCAGTCGACTTTGATATAACTGATGATAGTTTTGAGACATTTTATTTAAACCCTGATCAGAATAATTCATTACAACCTCTGGAGTCTGGAAAGTAGCACCACTTTCAAGTAACCAGTTAAAATTGAAGGGGTTAATGCCCATTGTCATTCTTGTTTTCCCATAATGATTTCTTTCAGCCTGAGCAATAAAGTTGGCAGAATAAACTAAGCTAAAACCGTATACTTCTCCACTGTATTCATCTGTTTCTGGTTCTACTAAGGCCGCAAATGGATTCTGCTGGTGGCTGCTGGCTCCACGTTTGCTGTCAATTTTTGTTATTCCCTGTTCCAATGGGCGGCGTAAAATATCTCGCTCTCTGCCCCAGGCACCCGACAGCTGCAGCAGTTCAAAATCCCTATTGTCAAAATCAATACTCATGGAAAGAGCTCTTTTAAGATCTATCTTTTCACTGCCTTTATTCTTAAAATGAACTGAGCGACAGATAATTGGATAATCTTTAAAAATCGTATAGCTTAAAGTTACTTCTAAATCTAAAACTTGATCATATAATGTAAGAGCTAGGCTCTCTGCTTCCTCTTCCTGCTCAACATAAACTGCCGGTAATCCCTCCAGCTCTTTTTTACCTTTATAGATCTGATGTTCTTTATATTTTAAATCACTGATAATAGAACCAGTTTTTGACTCAACTTGATAGGCAGGCTCTCTAAAATCTGACTGGCCAAAAGAGGGATATTCTCGGGCTATATTTTCCAGAATAAACCCAGTATCATCATCAACTGCATAAGCCTCATAAGGTCGATGCTGGGAAACTGAATAACGATCCAACCTTTCAGCTCTTTCAATTTTTTTACCCCAGTAGATGTGTCCTAACTGCCCATTTTTTAATATTTTAATCACATAACTAATCTCTTCATTATGTAGATGAAAGATTTTCCTATCTGCATAAAAGTCAATAGACATTTTGTTACCTCCAGTAAATTAAATTTATAAATTTGACTTAAAACGACATAAATCGGGTGGTTCCCGGTGCATGTAAGTTATTGATATTTTTTTAGCTGCATAATTTTATAATAAAGTTCCTCAGCCTCTTTAGCCATTTCATCAATAGAATAACTTTCAGCAATTTCACGTGCATTTTTAGAACTTTGCTCATATTCTTCTCTATTAATTAATAATTCTTCAATTTTGCTGCTCCATTTATCAATATCTTCTTCTGTTTTATAACCATTATATCCATTATCAATTACATCATCGATTCCACTTGATTTAACAGCAACAACAGGATTATTGGCTGCCATAGCTTCTAATAATACCATTCCTTGAGTTTCAGTTGTGGAGGCAAAAACAAATAAGTCAGCTGCCAGATAATATTTAGCCATTTCTCTAAAATCAACTGCACCAATTAATTCAATATAATTATCTAAATCATTGTCTTTAATAAATTTTTTAATATTTTCTTTTTCTGAGCCGCTGCCGATGATAATCAATTTAAAATTAAGTTCAGTCTTTTCCTTTAAGCGTTTAATTCCATTTAATAAAAAATATAAGTTTTTTTCTTTTGATAATCTAGAAACTGAAAGTAATAAATGATCAGAATCCTTAATCAGTTTTTCTCGCAGTGTATTTATTTCTTTTTCTTCATAGTTATAATGGTCAAAATCAATACCTGTGGGCATTACTTTAATATATCTGCTGACACCGACATTACGCAAATATTCTTTAGTAGATTCAGTTGGAGCAAATACAGCGTCAGTCTTATTTGCAAAATTTTGAATTAAAAAATGAGATAAACGATTGGCAAAAAATTTACGCATAAACAAAATATTAGGAACATAATGTGCATATTTTTCCAGACGTGTATGATAAGTAAATGCAAGTGGTAAATTGAACTTTTCTGCTAATTTTCTTCCTTTATTACCAAGCCAAAATGGATGGTGTGCATGGACTAAATCAAAATTGCCAGCTTTAAAATCCTTTTTAATTTGAGGTGAATAAATATTAGTAACCGGAAATTCTAGTCCTGATTCCTCATAATGGTAAATAGAATTACAGCGTATAATATT
Organism: Bacillota bacterium; assembly: GCA_051746665.1. Taxonomy (GTDB): domain Bacteria; phylum Bacillota; class Halanaerobiia; order Halanaerobiales; family Halanaerobiaceae; genus Halanaerobium. The sequence continues at coordinate 396 of JBNJFG010000041.1, read as the reverse complement.
TTCTTCGTTTTCAGACTCCTCTTTATATTCTGGTGCAAAAATTTTGATTTCATGACCTCTTTTTCTTAAAGCCTTTGCTAAACGCTGAATTGAAATCGGAACTCCCCCGATAACGGGAAAATAATTATTGGTAAACATTGCTATTTTTAGATTTTCATCTTTATTTTCATTTTCTGCATATGCAAAATCACGATAGTAATCTACTTCTTTATTTATTTCTCGGTGTAAAATATAAAGTATTGTTAATCCAATAAATAATACTAATAAAATATTAATATAATTTGCGTAAAAGAAAGACTGTAAAGCTACCCAGATGTTAACTATTAATTTAGAAAAAGTACCTGGATTATTTTCTAAACGTTCTAGATTTACTTCAATTCCATCTTTATTTACAGT
>JBNJFG010000040.1:0-18607 GCA_051746665.1 Bacillota bacterium | reverse complement strand
ATTCGTTAAAGGCTTTAGTACCTTTATAAATATGATCCATCTCACTAGAAAAAATAAACGATGTATGTTCTTTCTTCGCAAGCTCCTTAGCCACTTTAATGTTCACTTTAGCATTTTTATTGTTTTTAGTGAGCAAATTGTAATTCTTCTGGGGACTTAACAACTGCTCCTTCTCATCAAGGTTGTGAGTTATTATCCCTCTCTTATATGTCCAGCCATCTTCTTCAAGCTTTTTATATGATAGATCTTCCTTGATAATTACTGGACCAGCATTTTCTCTTCTTTCAATCACCATTTCATAAAACAGTTGATATTTATCTTCCCCCAAAAACATAGAAAAAACAGCATTAATAGCAGCTTCTTTCTCACCCTGGTATATATAATCTTTAATATCTCTAGGCAGAGATTCTCCAAGCAAGACCATTTTAAGTATCCACAAAGCTTGAATAAAAGCAGTTTTACCAGAACCGTTCTGACCGTATATTCCCAGCACATCTGATGTTTTAGAAAAAAAGTCTTCGCTTTTATAACTGTTGAAATCAATTTGACCCTGCCTAACATTCTTAAAATTATTCAGTTGTATCTGCTGCAGACGCAGCATTCTCTCCTTCATTTGATCACCTCAACTGATTAAATTATACAACTATTAGTGATAAAGAGAAAATTTTCAGTAAAATCGGTATAAAATATATCATATTTGTTATAAATTTTGGATTATATCAAAAAAATAGTCTATCAGGTGATTCTCTTAATAGTTGTTCAGACTAAACCTATATTAAATTTTACGACGTTAAACAAGGTGTACTCATTTCGATTACACCTCATATAATAATAATTTATAGTTTAACTAAACATATAAACTGTTCAATCCGTTAGAGTTATCCGCACTTATAGATATGTGCAGAGTTTTTTAACACTTATCAACTTCACCGATAAGATAAATTAACAAAAAACCCCAGAAAAGCTCCATCATTAATCAAAAAAATGAAGTGTCTCTGAGGGTAAATCATCTCCAACTGAGGTGCTAATTTTATTCAATTTTCCACCGTGATTTTAACTCAATAGACCACGACAATCTTTAAAGTCTTCCATTAAATATTTTCTATAACTCTTTCCAGTCTTGCTTTGATTTCCTGTGCTATTTCATTAACCTTTTTATTATCTGACATCCCCAATGCTTTTTCTGGATCAATTGCTGCTACCTTAACCTCTTGCTCATCAGTTTCATAAATTATAACATTACAGGGAAGTAAAAGTCCAAGTTCAGATTCTTCTCCTATTCCTTCAAAAGCAAAAGCAGGATTACAGGCTTCAAAGATAACATAATTGTTCATCTCTTTATCCAACTTTTCTTTGAATATCTTTTTCATATCAAGTTCTGCCAGAACACCAAACCCTTCTTCTTTTAATTCATCCTTTACTTTGCTCACTGTGTCTTGATAAGAAAGTTCAACTGTTTTTCTAATTCCATAATTACTCATAATTATTCCTCCTGTTTTTAAAAGTCTTATTTAATAATACCAACTATCAAGCCAGTCTCTCATCATAAATATTTCCTGACGCTGACTATCTCTAATACTTCTGGCAAGTAAATATACTTCTCGATGTTCATCTAAACCCTGCATTATTAACTGCTGTGACATCATAACTGCTCCCATGTGGTGAAAAATCATATCTTCTAAAAAAGCATGATCCAGTTCTTCTGCAGTTAAACCTTCATAATTTCCCATCATTGGTTGATACTGATAATTATTTGTCCTATTTGGATACCATTCAGCCAGATATTTTTCCATTTCTTCAATTTCCTGAGTCTGAACTTCTATAATATCTATCGCAAATTCTCTCATTTCTTCTCTATTAGTGTTTTCTTTTAATATTTTTGCCTTATTAACTGCTTCCTCATGATGAGGTATCATTTTTATTAAAAATTCATATTCACTGTCAACTGAGTTCATCATTCCTGGTCCCATGCCCATCATACCAGGTCCAAATCCATGTTGAGCAAAAGCAAAACTAACTCCTGCACCAATAACAGCTAATATAACTAAAGTAATAATCAAATTTTTTTTCATCTGATTAACCTCCTTTGAAACTTAAGTCCAATCTTAAATGTACCAATATCAAGTCTCTTAAACATAGTGTGAACCTCACCACCAAAATCATAGATTTTCATCAAAGATACTAGCTTCGCGTCGGATGGTGATTCTAACTACTTCATATAGATTAAAACTCAACCTATATTACTAGGTTAGTTTACAAGATGTTTGGTTTTTAAGTTGCCACCTAAGTTATTAGGATACCCTTAATCTTGAAGGATTGGCCACATATCCATTATCTCTCGCCTGTTTAATAGGTCTGAGAATACATTTATTTTTTAGGTATTTGCGAAGAATGTTAAGACTGCCATTCTGATCTGCATTAATTAATAGACCTTGATTAGTTTTAAAGAGACCTCTTTTAATTCTTCTGGATTTATTATAGTTGCTTTTATTTGTTTTTTCTAGATCTAGTGCACTACAGCCAGAAGTATAGCTTTCATTAATTTTAACAACTTTGATACCATTTAGTTTAGCTTTATATTCAATTAGTTCAACTAATCTCTGAAGGGGTTGCTGTTCAAATGTTTAAAATTTGGTGGTCCTGGCTGCCCTTTATATTTTTGAGGATTCTTATTATAATCTTTGAGAGAAGCAAAAAACTTTTCCAGTCCTGAGCTAACTGTTTTAATGCCTGCTGCCTATTATGAGAATGAAGGTATTCATTATGCCAGTTATTTTTAAACTGTTTTTCTAATTGAGTATAGACAGGTTTTTGCTCTTTATTATTTTTTACTTTATAATTAACTGTACTGATTTTTCACCTCCATTCTACTATAATTATATCATACATATGTTTGTATGTAAAAGAAAAAATGAAGGTTTAATTTTTATGAATAGAGACTTAAATAACAATTATCATTCTGTTTATAGTCTAAAATATCATTTAGTTTTAATTACAAAATATAAACATGGTTAGTCAATACATTAAAAACTGTATCTTCAAGACTTATCAAAAAGCAATATGAACAATATTTGAAAAAATATTATTGGAAGTCTGCTTTTTGGTTTAGGAGCTACTGTATTGTATCTAAGGGTGGTGCTACTATTGAGATAATCAAAAAATATATTGAAAATCAAAGTAAATAGCCAATTCATCTCCACCCAGTGCATAGCCCTGTATATTTTCTTCAAGATCAAGCTTTTTATCTATATATTCTCTGGCAGCTTCCTCACTGGAAGATACCATTGATTCAGCCATTGATTCTGTTTTTTCTTTTTCCTGAAGTAATTCGTCTAGGCGTTCCTCAATCTTTGATCTTATGCTTTCGATTTTTTCTTTACTACTCTTTAATTCTTTAATTTTTCCTTTATATTTATTAATGCTTTTGTTTTTATTATTCGGTTTATCTTCTTTTACTTCACTATCATGTGAACTGTTTTCTCTGCTGTCAAGAGTCGATTCTTTAATATCCAGCAATTGCTCAAAAGAAAGATTATTATTATAAGCTCTATCTTTTAGTGAATAATATCTATCTTTACCAATCCTGCCTTCGGCATATAATCTTTTTATTAGAGAAATCTTTTCCTGAGTATCATCCTGCCGTCGGTCATTATATCCTGTATTTCTACTGCCATAGGCTCTAAAAATTTCATGGAAGCCTCCACATCCCATTATTATGCATCTCCCATCTTTTTAGATCTTAGATTAGCAAGTTCTTCTTCAATTTTTGAATCACGCTGAATTTTATTAAGAGACTTATCAATATCATCTTTTGAATTAAGATCATTTATTAACTCACCATCAGCAACTAACTCATCTATAGCTGAAAGCTTAGCTTCTTTCTTTCGTATTTTTTCTTCTGCTCTCTCTATCTGTCCATTTAAATCAGTAATATCACTGCTGGCCCCTGTAATAATCTCTTTTACTTCCAGTTGAGCATTAGCAGATTTATTTATAAAAATCAACTCTTCCCTTTTTGTTTCCAGCTTTTTAATTTGTTCAGCAAGTGTTTTTTTATTGGATTTAATGACCTCAATCTTATTTTCTATCTTTTCTATTTCAGTTTTCAAAATAGTTGTTTTTTCATTTAAGTTCGCTTTTTTCTCTAGAGCAGCACGAGCCAGCTCTTCTTTTTCTATATCCATAGCAGTCTGCGCCTGCGCCTGGGCAAGTTCTGCCTTATCGTTAATATCCTCTAATTTTTTTTAGTTATTTCACCTTTAGCATAACGATCTTTAGCAATCTCTTCAGCCTGATTCACCTGATAATTAGAGTTACTTCTGTTGTACCCTGAACCAGAACTGTTGATATTTCCATTGTTAAAATAATATATTACAGCAATAATGATTATTATCCAAAAAATCAAGGAAAACCCTCCTCCCATCATTCCTAAACCAAAACCCATCATAATATCTACTCCTTTCGCAAACACCTTATACCCTTACCGGGTAATTTTATAATAACAGTTAAATGTGAATAAAATATGAATCTATAAATTTTTTTATAAAAAAAGAGCTTTCTACTTTAAAATAGAAAGCCCTGAAAAAAACTATTAAATATCATATATTATTTAATTTTAATTTGTTGTTTTTCAAATTTTATAAACTATAATCATTATTCACTTTAGCTATCATCTTAAAACTTTAACATCTTAGCATTGATCGCTACAATAACTGTACTCATCGACATTAAAACTGCACCAACTGCAGGAGAAATCATAATACCAACCCCTGCCAGTACACCTGCTGCCAGTGGTATTGCAAAGGCGTTATAACCTGTAGCCCAAAATAAATTCTGAATCATCTTCTTATAGGTTAAAGTTCCAAATTCGATCAGCTTTAATACATCAAGCGGGTCACTTTCAACCAGAATTATATCTGCTGTTTCGGCTGCTACATCTGTCCCTGAGCCAATAGCAATCCCTATATCAGCTTTTGCCAGTGCTGGAGCATCATTAACACCATCACCAGTCATGGCCACAAAAGCACCTTCAGCCTGCAGCTCTTCTACCTTTTTCTGCTTCTCATCAGGTAGAATTTCAGCAAAGTAATCAGTTAGACCAAGTTCATTACTTACATATTCTGCAGTTTTCTGATTATCTCCGGTCAACATTTTGACCTTAATTCCTCTATCCTTAAGTTTTTGTACTGCCTCATAAGAGCTTTCTCTAATCTGATCGGCCAGTCTAACCATTCCAATTAAATTTCCGGCTTCTAAAATAAAGATTTCGGTAAATGGTCCTTCTTTTAAAGCATCCTCTGGTACCTCTATCTTATTTTCTTTCAGATAACCGGGGGAAACAGCTTTAAAATCTCCGCCTTCAATTTTTCCAATAACACCCTTACCTTTGATTATTTCAAAATCATCGACTTTCAGCAGCTCTACTTCATCTTCTTCTGCTTTCTTTACTATTCCAGCTGCAATTGGATGTTCTGATTCCTGTTCTAAAGAAGCTGCTTTCTGCAGAATCTCTTCCTTAGTATATTCATCCACAAAACTTTCTACTGCTTCAACTCCAAATTCTCCTTCAGTCAGGGTACCTGTTTTATCAAATAAAACTGTATCTATTTTACGCGCATTTTCAAAAGCAGTACGATCACGAATCAGCAGTCCATTTTTAGCAGATAAAGTTGTGGAGACAGCTACCACCAATGGAATAGCAAGACCTAAGGCATGGGGACAGGTGATAACCATAACTGTTGCCATCCGTTCTATAGAAAATGCTAAGTCTCCGGTAATAAAATACCAGCTAAAAAGAGTAATTGTTCCTGCACTGATAGCAATTAATGTCAGCCAGAAAGCTGCTCGATCCGCAAAATTCTGTGTTTTAGATTTATCCGCCTGAGACTCCTTAACCATCTCTATAACCTGGGAAAGGTAACTTTCATCTCCCGCTTTTTCAATTTTAATTTTGATTGAACTGTCACCGTTAACAGAACCACCAATTACTTCATCATCAACTTCTCTTGCAACCGGTTCTGATTCTCCAGTTAACATTGATTCATCTATATAGGAGTCTCCTTCGTAGATTACTCCATCAGCTGGAACTTTTTCTCCCGGTTTAACTAAAACCTGATCTCCTTTTTTTAATTCTTTTATTTTAATTTCTGTAACTTCTCCATCTACGATCTTATGAGCCTGATCTGGCATCAATTTAGCCAGTTCTTCTAAAGCCTGAGAGGCTCCCATAACCGATCGCATCTCAATCCAATGGCCTAAGAGCATAATTACAATTAAAGTTGCCAGTTCCCAGAAGAAAAACCTACCTTCCAGACCAAAGACAACAGCTGAACTGTAAAAATAGGCAACAGAAATTGCAAGAGCAATTAATGTCATCATACCTGGATTTTTGTCAGCTAATTCATCTTTCATTCCACTTAAAAATGGCCAACCTCCATAAAAGAAAATCAATGTAGAAAGCGCAAATAAAACATATTGACTACCTGGAAAATCAAGACTGTATCCCAAAAAATTCTGAATTAAAGGTGAAAGAACTAAAATTGGTGCTGTAATCACTAGAGATATTTTAAATCGTTTCTTAAAATCATCTAACATTTTTTGATGATCCATTTTTGTACCCCCTTTTGTAACTACCCACTATCAATATGTCCATATTTATGAACATATGCAAGTTTCCGAACCTGTGGGTCTGATATATTGAATACTATTTCTAAGCTGCAGCAACTGAGAAAGTTTTTAGGTTACTATTTATAATATTCTGTTTATTTAACAATATTCCTGCATAAGTTACTTTGTTCTTTTTTTGAATAAAACTTTATTTTAAAGAAATTCCGTCCATTATTATCTAACAGATAACTACTTATTTGCAAACAAAAAGCCACAGAAAACCTTAATTATTAACTAAAAAAATAAAGGTTCTCTGAGGCTAATTTATCTACTTTAAGATGCTGGTTTTTTATTCAATTTTCTAATGTGTTCTCAACTTATTCAGCTTCTATCACCATTAAACATCAAAGTGAAATGTCAATTTATTATTGAATTTATGAACGAATTTTAATAACAATTTTTCCTCTTGCATGATGAGTTTCACTCAGCTCATGAGCATCTTTTAAACCCTGTTCTGAAAAAGGAAAAACTGTTCCAACAACAGGCTTTAAAGTATTATTTTTCATCATCTCAGCCAGAACTGAAAGTTCTTCTCCATCAGGTATTAGCCAGTGTGATTTAGCAGTAACTCCAAGTTCTTCTGCCTTTTCTTGATCAGGTTCTTCAACAATAGAAACCAGCTTTCCACCTTTTTTAAGGATATCAAAGCTTTTATCCTGTATTTCTCCACCAAGAGTATCAACAACCAGATCATAATTTTCCAATATCTGAGAAAAATCATCTTTGGTATAATCAATAACCTCATCAGCACCTAAAGTTTTTAAAAACTCTACATTTTTTGTGCTGCCTGTAGTGGCAACATAAGCTCCTAAATTTTTAGCTATTTGAATAGCAAAACTACCGACACCACCAGGACCAGCATGAATCAACACTTTGTTTCCTGATTCTAATTTTCCAACATCTAAAAGACATTGATAAGCAGTTAGTCCAGCAAGTGGTACTGCTGCTGCTTCTTCAAAACTAATATTTTCAGGTATTTTAGCAATTAAATCCGCTTTTGCTGTAGTATATTCCGCATAGGTACCTCGATTTGTGAGTTCCGGTCGAACAAAAACACGATCTCCCTCAGTAAAAGATTCTACATTTTTGCCTACTTCTCTAACTATTCCAGCCGCATCCCATCCTAAAACAATCGGAAATTCAAAATTAAATTTATCCTCTAAATAACCATATCTTAATTTCCAGTCAATTGGATTAACGGCTGCTGCATGTATTTCAATTAAAACCTCATCATTTTTTGGTTCTGGTTTCGCTAATTCTTTTTCTTTTAACTCATTTTTATCGCCATATTGATTAATAACAATTGCTTTCATTATTAACACCTTCTTTTAATTATTTGTAATTCCTCATTCTTGAATATTTATTTTTGATTATGATAACGATTATCATTACAGGTTAAATATATCATAGCTAAAATTTAATATCAAATATTTAGTATTATTTAGATGAGCAAATATTATACATTAATTCCAAATCGATGCAGTATGAATATCATTGCAAAATATACAGCAACCATAATAACTGTTGCAATTAATAATGACAGGTAAAAATTTATTTCAGTTTTCATTAATACTGGTAAAATTATAAAAAAAGATAGAGAAGGAATTACCATCCAAAAAACACTTTTTGATAACTGAGCCACCTGTGTTCTACTTTCCGTATCAATATAAAGCCAGATAATACCTAAGTATGAAACAAGAGGTAGAGAAGCTAAAACAGCTCCAAATAATGAACTCCTTTTAGAAATTTCTGATACAGCTACAATAATTACTGCCGAAATGATTGTTTTAATTATCAAATAAAGCATAGAAATGCAGCTCCTCTTTTTAATGATCTAAATTTTTAAAAAATCTATTTCAAACTAAAGAAACTATCTATATTAATTAAGATCAGAGAGTTTTAATCTGACAGATTATTTCCTGGAGATGTCATGTTTTCTAACTTTAGTATTTTATCTAATTTTGAGCTGCTGATTATATCTTTTTCTCTGATTAAATCAATAAGTTTTTTATCTTGATTTACTGCTTCTTTAGCTAACTCACTGGCCTGGTCATAGCCAATATAAGGCACAAGGCTGGTAACAAGAGCTAAACTATTATCTAATATGTGCTGACATTTATCTCTATTTACTTTAATATCTTTAATACATTTATTATTAAATTTATCAATTCCTTTTTGCATCATTTCCAGCATATTTAATAACTTATGAGCAATTATTGGAGAAAATGCATTTAGTTCTAATTGCCCATCTCTTGCTGCCATAGTAATAGCCTGATCACTACAAATAATCTCAATTGATAACTGATTTATCATTTCACATATCACAGGATTTACCTTACCAGGCATAATAGATGATCCGGCCTGAACTGCTGGAAGTTTTATTTCTCCTATACCTCCATTTGGTCCAGAGGCTAAAAGCCTTAAATCACTAGCAATTTTATTTAAATTTACTGATGCTGCTTTTAATAAACCTGAAACTTCAACAAAAATATCCATATTTTGAGTAATATCAATCATATTTTCTGAATGAGAAAGACTTAAATCGCTAAAACTTCGTAAATGTTTAGCAATCTTAAAAATATAAGAATGAGAAGTATTAAGTCCAGTTCCAACAGCCGTACCACCAAGATTTATTTTTTTTAACCGATCTGTAATCTTATAAAGTCGCCACCGGTCTCTATTAACTGCTTCAGCATAAGCAGAAAATTCCTGGCCTAAAGTAATAGGCACTGCATCCTGCAGCTGTGTTCTACCCAATTTAACTATTGAAGAAAATTCTTTTTCTTTACTTTGTAAAAGCTCCTGTAATTTAGCAATGGATTGAGTAAGAGGTACAAGCATCTTTAAGACAGCAATTCTTAAAGCAGTTGGATATACATCATTTGTAGATTGTCCTTTATTAACTTCATCATTAGGATGAATTATGTCATAATCGCCTTTTTCATAGTTCATTATTTCCAGAGCCCGATTAGCAATAACTTCATTCACCATCATATTAGTTGAAGTTCCTGCACCACCTTGAAAAGCGTCTAACTCAAGTTTATCTGCTAAATTAGATTTAATTATTTCATCACAAGCTTCTAAAATTGCTTCTTTTTTTGCTTCCTCTAATAACCCCAGTTCAAAATTACTCACAGCTGCTGCTTGTTTAATTATAACAATTGACTTAACTAACTCAGGATGAACATTTTCACGACTTATATCAAAATTTTCCTGTGCCCTGATAGTATTAATACCATAATAAGAGTCAGCTGCAATCTCTTTTTTACCAATACTATCTTTTTCGACCCGAATGGAGCCACTATTTTTTTGATTTCGATTTTTAAACATGGATTCCTCCCGAATAATGATTTTTGAATTTATACTAAAACTTTACTTGATATTTTTTGCTAATTTTTTTCTTTTTCTGCCATCCACATTCTATAAGCAGAAGCAAAAGGTTTTAAAGCTCTATCTAAAATACCATGAAGTTGAGCAATCGCCATTCCATAATTTATAACAGGTATACCCAAATTATCAGCTTCTTGAAGTCTTGAAATCACTTCTTTTTTATTTAACATACAGCCTCCACAGTGTAAAATGAGATCATAGTCAGTTAAATTTTCTGGATATTCTCTTCCAGAAACATGATCAAATTCTAAATCACCACCAACTCTTGACCTCATCCATCTCGGTAGTTTAACCGTTCCAATATCATCAGCCTGTCGACGATGAGTGCAGGCTTCTGCAATTAAAATTTTATCTCCTGCCTTTAAATTTTCCAATTTTTTTGCCCCTCTTAAAAAGATTTCGAGATCACCTTTATAGCGAGCAAACAAAATAGAAAATCCAGTCAAAAGTATATCTTCTGGAACATCAGCATCAACTTTCATAAACGCCTGTGAATCAGTAATTACAAGTTTGGGAGCTTCTTTTAATTTATCTAAAGTAAGTTTTAATTCTCTTTCTTTACAGACCATTGTTATACCGTCATGATCAAGAATATCGCGAATAGTTTGAACCTGGGGTAAGATCAATCTCCCCTTTGGAGCAGCAAGATCAATTGGAGTTACTAATACAATAGTATCACCTGGATTAACTAAATCTCCGACAATAAAAGATTCTTCTGTATCTGCAGGCATTCTGCTTACTATTTCTCCCCTTAATTCTTCTATTCCGGAATCAGCAATTGTACTTACCAAAACTGGATCCAATTTAGATTCAGTCTTTATTTTATTAAAAATAATATCCTGATCAAAGTTAAGATCAATTTTATTTATTACAGGTACAACTGGAGTATTAGCCTTTAAAAATCTATTTATTAAATCTTTTTCATAATCTTCTATACCGTGTTCTGGATCAATAACTAAAACTGCTAAATCTATTTTTCTAATAACTTCAAGTGTTTTTTTTACCCTTAATTCTCCCAACTGACCACTATCATCAATTCCTGCTGTATCAATCATAATTACTGGCCCTAATGGTTGTAATTCCATAGCCTTGTAAACTGGATCAGTCGTCGTACCAGGAACATCAGAAACAAGTGCCAGTTCCTGGTTTGTTAAACTATTAATTAAACTCGATTTGCCAGCATTTCTTCTTCCAAATACACCAATGTGGGGACGATTTCCTTTGGGTGTTTCCTGCATTTAATTCACCTCATATTATTCAGATTAAAATTAGTTTTATTAATTATTAATTTATTTTATTGTATCATAGAAATTAATTTATCTAAATTAAATTTTTGATCATCCTCGGAGCTAGCCCACAAGGTTTGTGAGCAGATTTTCACTCTATCACTTATTTTACAAATCAGCTTGACAGATAAACAATAATATGCAATAATATTAATTGATAACAATTATCAATACTAATTAAATAAATTATAATCAAAATTATAGGAGGTACATATTATGTCATTAGTAGGAAAAGAAGTATTACCATTTAAGGCACAAGCATTTCAAAATAACCAATTTTTAGAAATTACAGAGGAGGATTTTAAAGATCAATGGAGTGTAGTTGTATTTTATCCAGCTGATTTCACCTTTGTTTGTCCAACTGAGCTAAAAGATTTACAGAGTAAGTATGATAAGTTAAAAAATTTAGGTGTTGAAGTCTACTCTGTTTCAACTGACACTCATTATACTCACAAAGCATGGCATGACAATTCACCAACAATAAATGAAATTGAATTTGTTATGGTAGGAGATCCTTCTCATAAACTTAGCAAAAACTTTAATGTTTTAATTGAAGAGGAAGGTTTAGCAGATCGAGCTACTTTTATTATTGATCCAGATGGAGTTGTTCAGGGAGTAGAAATTAATGCTGGGAATTTAGGTAGAGATGCAAGCGCTATTGTCAGTAAAATTAAGGCTGCTCAATATGTAAGAGAAAATCCTAACGAAGCTTGCCCAGCTAAATGGAAAGAAGGTAATGAAACTCTTAAGCCTGGAGTTGACCTAGTTGGAAAAATTTAAGCATTTAAAATAAAAAAATTATTAAAGCCACCAATCATTATAAAATGAGAGGTGGCTCTTTTAGTTTAGCTGGTATTTTATTCAAAAATTCTAGAGTATGTTTTAGCAAAAGTTTCATGTTCTATTTCAGAAGGTTTAAAATTAAATAAATTAAAAACAAGATCAATACAGACTCCAATACCAAAAGCTGCAAGCACAGTCCCTAAACCTACCGGTCCGCCTAAAAGCCAGCCCGCTAATACGACTGAAGCTTCTATTATTCCTTTTGACTGTCCTGAACTAAACCCAGTCTTTTTTTCTATAGCAACCATCAGACTGTCTCTTGGACCAGCACCAAAAGCTGAAGATATATAGAAAAAAGAAGCGGCAGCAATAATTAGTAATCCAAAAAAAAGCATTGGAATACCATAATAAAATGATTTTATATGGGGAATAAAATCAAAAAACATAATTATATCAATAAAGGTCCCAATCATAATCATATTAAAAAGTGTTCCTAGACCTAATTTTTCTCCCATTAATAAAACTAAAATACAGATCAAAAAACCTACCAGTATAGAAATTTGTCCGATTGTAAATCCAGAAATATTCGATATTCCTTTATGAAAAACTTCCCATGGTGCAAATCCTATATTTGCATTCATAGTAACAACTATTCCAAGAGCATAAAGAAACAAACCAAAAAATAATCTTAACATTCTAACAAAAAAATTATACATATCTAATTCTCCTAATCATTTTTTAGTGCTTCTTCAATATCTTCTTTCTTAGTCGCAATAGAGTCAGCAAGATGTAGAAGCCTTACATCAGGATAAAGTTCTTCTGCTTTAGATCTTTTGCGTTCATCAAATGGGCCATAAGGTCCCATATGATAAGTAATCGCAAGCACATCTCTCTGCTCCAGCTCAATAAATTTTGAAGCCTCAAGTATAGCACGCATAGAATGATTTAAGGGCAAGTTGTCCTCATTATAATTCCAGTCACTTCTCACATCAGGTGGAGCAATATTTCTTCCATCTTTAAACCATTTTATTAAGTCACTCGCATACTCTTTTGAAATAATAAACTCCTTATTTTCAACATATTTATCAAGTCCATAAGTGTTATATAAATCCATATTATCTCTAACTAAACTTCTTAAAAAGTTATTTTGACCCTCTGTAATAGTGTGCTGCATCTCAGAAGTATAGGCAAAGCATTTTTCGAGATCATGTATCGATGCTTGAATTATAATATTTTCCCAGGGAATACCTGCATTTATTTCTTGATTAAGCTTTAAATATTCTTTTTTAACATTTTCAGTATGTTCCAATAGACCACCAGTAACATTTAAATGATGCCTGATGCTCGCAGGTTTATCATAAAAATCAATTTCTTCCAAATATAATATTAACTCTTCTATTCCATTTTTACCTGTCTTTTTTAAATCAGCAATAAACTTTTCCTTCATTTTTGCACCTTCCTGTATCCAAACATGTATTTACTTATATATTTTCAAATTAACATTTCATCTATCAAATTTTAACATTTAATATCCAATAAAACAAGGCCTTTAAGCAAAGAATATTGATAAAACCATTAAATCAAAACAGGAAGGAAAGCAGAAAGTTTAGCATATTTTTTTTATCAAGCTTTATTTTAATTCATTAAGAAAGTTCTCAGCCTTAACATCAACATCTTTAATAGCTTCTAAAACTGCTTCTTCAGTTACTTTAAAAGGTAAATTATGAATCGATTCTTCTGGAATACAGCTTTTAGCAGCAACTTTGGCTAAATCTTTTTCAGCAGCATTTTCCAGACCAAGTTGAGCTAGAGAAACTGGTTGATCCAATTTATGGAGCAGAGATAACAATTCATAAAATTCAGCTTCATTATTTTCCAGCTGCAGCTGAACTAAATTACCAAAAGCAACTTTTTCTCCATGTAAAAGATCATGTGTCTCAGGAAGAACTGTTAAACCATTATGGACGGCATGTGCGGCGGCAATTCGGCAGTTGTTATCACCAATACCACCAACCATTCCTCCCAGAGCAATTATACTGTCAATAGTTTTTTCTAATTCTTTAGTCGCTTTTTTTGCTTCTAGATCAGCTGCAGCTTGTACTCCATATTCAAAGAGAACATCTTTACATTCTTCAGCAATTTTTAAGGCTGCTCTTGTTGGAACATTTTTTTCTTTATCTGCTGCAGAAGCACGCGCCTCATAAAATTTAACAACTGTATCTGCAATTCCTGCTTTAAAATAATTCAAGGGAGAATCAGCGATAATTTCAGTATCTACCAGGACTAAAGTCGGACTATATTGAAAAATAATATATTCTTCAAAAGTACCTGCTTCATCATAAAAAACTGATAAGGGAGTCCAGGCAGCACAATTTGAGGCAATAGTTGGAATTGTTATTAATTTACGATCTGCAAAAGCTGCAGCTGCTTTTGCTGTATCAATCGCTTTACCACCACCTATACCTATAATTAAATCAAATTTATCTTTTTTGAGTAAGTCAGCTATTCTGTGAGATTCTTTTTTTGTCACCTCTCCCCCAAAAATTTCTTCTCTAAATTTAATATCATTTTCTTTTAAACTTTTATGAAGTTTTTCTCTTACTACCTCTAATGTAGTATCATCACCTACAAGCAAAGCTTTTTTACCTAGTGGTGCAATATGTTGACCTGCTTCTGCTAAAATATTTTTTTCCTGCATATATCTATTGGGAGAACCCATTACTAAATGCATATCTTAAACACTTCCTCTGCTTTTTAAATTTAATTTATGAATTTCTCTGTCTTGCTTTTTCTGGTAATTTTTCTAGTCTTTTTAAAGCTTTTTTTAAAGTCTCTTCCTTTTTTGCATAATGAAATCTTATTAAATGTTTAACATCTTCTTTAAAAAAACTGGAACCAGGTACTGCTGCAACACCAACTTCTTTGATCATCCACTCACAAAATTCAAGATCATCTTCAAAATTAAATTCACTAATATCTACCATTATATAATATGCTCCCTGAGGTTTAGTATACTTAAGTCCAATTTTATCTAAACCTTTCAGGAAATAATCTCTTTTCTTTTCATATTTTTTTTCTAATTCCTGATAATATTTTTCATCAAACTTTAATGCTGTAACAGCGGCTTCCTGAAGTGGAGATGCAGCGCCAACTGTTAAAAAATCATGGATCTGTTTGGCTCCATTAATTATTTCTGCTGGTGCTATTAAATAGCCCAGCCTCCAGCCAGTTATTGAATAAGTTTTTGAGAGTGAACTGCAGGAAATAGTTCTCTTAAACATTCCTGGAAGTGATGCAAAATATGTGTGCTGATATGGTGGATAAACAATATGTTCATATACCTCATCAGTGATCACAAAAGCATCATATTTTTCTACAAGTTCAGCAATAGTTTCCAGTTCTGAACGACTAAACACTTTACCACTTGGGTTGGAAGGATTACAGAGAATCAAAGCTTTTACTCCCTGTTTTAAAGCTGCTTCTAATTCTTTTGGATCAAAATCAAACTCAGGCGGCTCTAAATTTACATAAATAGGTTCTGCACCTGAAAGAATAGCATCAGCAGCATAATTTTCATAAAATGGAGAAAAAACAACAACTTTATCTCCTGGGCTGCAGACTGTCATCATTGCTGCCATCATTGCTTCGGTACTACCACAGGTTACAACTATTTCTTTTTCTGGATCAATATCCAAGCCCATAAACTTCGATTGTTTTTTTGCCAGAGCTTCTCTAAAATTTGGTGCTCCCCAGGTAACTGAATACTGATGAATACTGCCTCCTGCAACCTCTTTTAATGATTCTTTTAATTCCTCAGGTGGATCAAAATCCGGAAAACCCTGAGATAGATTTATAGCGTCATATTTATTAGCTATCCGAGTCATCCTTCTAATAACTGAATCGCTAAATTTATCTATTTTTTTGTTTAATTCTGGCATATCAAAACCCCTTTTTAAATTTTACTGTATTTGTAATCATTAAAATGCTGGTATAACTGAACCATCAAATTCTTCATTTATAAACGCACGAACTTCTTCAGATTGATAAGCAGCTATAAACTTCTTAATTAATGGATTGTCTTGATCTTCTGGTCTTACTGCTACAATACAGACATATGGTGAATCACCATCTTCAATATATATAGAATCTTCTTTAGGGTTCATTCCAAGATCTAAAGCATAATTTGAATTAACAGCAGCTGCTGCTACATCAGGTATAACTCTAGCTGTTTGAGCAGCTTCAACTTCGTGAAACTTTAAATTGTGGGGATTAGACTCAATATCCAAAATTGTAGCATTGATTCCAACTGAATCATCTAATTTTATTAAACCCGCTTTTTCAAATAAAAGTAAGGCTCTACCACCATTTGTTGGATCGTTTGGGATTGCTATTGTAGAATTTTTTGGGATTTCACTTAATGAGTCATATTTATCAGAATAAATTGCAATTGGAATTACAATTGTTTTTGCTGCTGAAATTAAGTCTAAATCTCTATCAGATTTAAATCTTTCAAAATATGGTATATGCTGAAAAGTATTTGCATCCAAACTGCCATCAGCAAGTGCTAAATTTGGAGTCACATAATCAGTAAATTCTACAATTTCAAGTTCTATATTTTCTTCTGCAAGAACGGGCTTTACAGCCTCTAAAATTTGAGCAAAAGGGCCAGCTGTTGCGCCAACTTTTAAGACTTGATCTGCTGCCATTACTGTATTTGCAGCTAAAAATAAATATAAAGACACTACTATAACTACTCCACTACTAATTAAAATTGATTTTAATGTTTTTTTCATAATTTAAATTCTCCTCTACTTTTTTAAAATATTGTAAATTTTATTATTCTATCAAAAATACAAACTAAATGAATAAGACATTTTTTAATTTGGTTTTTTTACACCTCCTTATAAATTATTTTTTCCTAATAAATATTTCTAATAAATCAAATAATAATATAAACAAAAACCACCTTTCAATAACTGCAAAAGTGGTAAAAAAATAAACCCTCGTGAGAGGGCTTTTATATTCCTCTCATCTATCATTTCTTTGAAATGCAGGATTTAGCACCTTACCTTACAGGTAGGTTGCTGGGTTTCAAAGGGCCAGTCCCTCCACCACTCTTGATGAATTATTAAATTTTTGATTAATTTTATTTTATTAGTATTTGATTATAGAGAATATCACTTAATTTATATTTTGTCAAATTTTTAATTGCTTTTCATCACTTTCTTAAACATTTTTTAAGCATCAGTATAATTAACTTAAATTATCCAATATTTCTCTTAATTCAGCTTTAGAAATTTCACCTTTTGCATAACGCTCTCTAGCAATCTTTTCTGCACTATCTTCCTCATTTTTATATTCAATTTCTTTTCTTTTATTAAATTTATCTCGATGATTATCAAAATTATTATGACCTTTATAACCAGACGGACCACCATTTCTGCGATCATCATGTCTGTGGTTATTTTTTCTATTATATTCTTTAAAGAAATAATAAGCCACTCCGATAATTACTATCCAAAAAATTATTGAAAATCCTCCACCCATCATTCCAGGACCAAAACCCATCATAATAATTCCTCCTTTTTTAAAATTTTATTTATTAATACCAGTTATCAAGCCAGTCTCTCATCATGAAAATCTCCTGGCGCTGACTATCTCTGATACTTCTAGCAAGTAAATATACTTCTCGATGTTCATCTAATCCCTGTCTAATTAACTGCTGTGACATCATTACTGCTCCCATGTGATGAAAAATCATATCTTCTAAAAAGTAATAATCAAGTTCTTCTCCAGTTAAGCCTTCATAATCTCCCATCATTGGCTGATACTGATAATTATTTGTTCTATTCGGGTACCATTCAGCCAGATATTTTTCCATTTCTTCAATTTCCTGATTCTGAACTTCTATAATATCTTTTGCAAATTCTCTCATTTCTTCTCTGTTTGTATTATCTCTTAATATTTTTGCATTAGCTACTGCTTCCTCATGATGAGGTATCATTTTTATTAGAAATTCATATTCACTATCAACTGATTCCATCATTCCGGGTCCCATTCTTCCAGGCCCCATCATCCCTGGTCCAGGTTGAGCAAAAGCAAAATTAACTCCTGTACCAATAATTGCTAAAATAATTAAAGTAATAATTAAATTTCTTTTCATATAATTGGCCTCCTTTGAAACTTAAGTCCGTTCCAATATACCCCTATTAGGTATCTTAAACATAGTATAACACTCAAGATTATTTCTGTCAACATAATGTAATATCGCGATGGATAAATGTTAATCTATACTATTCCTGTCAGGTTTAATCTAGAATAATTATAAAAGATAAATGTGAAGAAAGTATGAATTTCTTTCGATAATATTATTAATTCTTTACATGCAAAAAAGAGCAGCTGCAGGTGCAGCCACTCTTTTTAAATCTATTATATAATTAATTTAAATTTACAACTTAACAATAACTCTCCCTTTAGAATTT
>JBNJFG010000039.1:0-19366 GCA_051746665.1 Bacillota bacterium | reverse complement strand
GGTTCACTTGCTGCATCAGCAAGTGGAGCAATGGCAGCACTACCAACTTTAGAAGAGGTTAAGCAATTAGAATTATAGTAGGATGTGATTATTTTGCAGGGCTTATATAAATCTTTAGATGTTAAGAATTCAAGCTTAGAGAACAATATTTATACTAAAGCTTCAATGGTAGCAATGTCTCATTCTGTAGAAAAAGTAGTTAAAGAACATTGTTTAAATGCGGATATCTATGTTTTGTTTCAGAATTATAAGTACTTTTTATATGAAAGAAAAAGATATTTTGATTTAGATCAAATCTGTCGTCAGATCTTTGTGTTTGCTAAAGATATTCCTGCTGATGCCGGCTCTGGATTTGAAAACACAACATTTGTTGAGCTTTCAGAAGACTCACCTCTACTTAAAGAGTGGGCGGTTACAGTAGTTCATCCTGATTATTCTGCAGTATTATCTACCAGAGAAGAGAATGGGCTGCAAAGAATTGACAAAGAAGATTATAGGATTTTTAAGGGTTTTTTAAGTTTAAAACAGAAGATTGCTTTTCAATCTGCTTTATACTATCAAGACTTATTAGCTAAAAAGCAGATTCCTTTTATTAATCGAGATTGGATTTTATCAGAGTTAAATAATAAAAAACCAGAAATGGAAAAATTAATTTCACTTTTTGTTAATGATTCGCTTTTTGAATTAGAAGATAAACTTCGCAGTTTAGAAGCAAAAGAAGTTGAATTAAAAAAACTGCTTGCAGATAATAAGGAATTAAGTAGAGAAACTATGCAGAAGCTCTGTGAAGCAGCTGAATTCAAAGATGAAGATAGTCTTTTTCATATCTTAAGGATAGCTTTTACATCAGCTCTACTTTTTAGAGAACTGGGAGCTGATAAACAGAAAATAGAAAACATATTTTTTGCTTCTCTGCTGCATGATGTAGGTAAAATTGGAATACCAGACTCAATACTGCAAAAACCTGGGAAATTAACGGATGAAGAATATAAAAAAATGCAAAATCATCCTGAAATTGGGGCTAAACTTTTATCTGATTCACGTTCTAAAGTTTTAAATATGGCATATAATATAGCTTATTCACATCATGAAAAATGGGATGGAAGTGGCTATCCCCAGGGTTTAAAAGGGGAAGAAATTGCTGTTGAAGCTAGAATAGTTGCCCTGGCAGATGTTTTTGATGCTTTATCATCCAAGAGAGTTTATAAAGAAGCTTTTTCTAGAAAAAAATGTGTAAATATAATTAAAAGTGAAAGAGATAAACATTTTCAGGGTGAAATTTTAGATATTATGCTTGAAAATTTAGATGAAATTTATTGTTTTAGAAATAATTTAAAAGAATATGCAAAAAATAAAACTATTAGAGAAATTTCTGATTATTTTTTTGCAGTTGATTTTAATGTGTTGGATTTTATTAGTGAAATTAAATTTAAAGCTTAAATGATTTTCATTTATTTGGATTAATTACTAAGATGTTAGTGTAAAATACTTGCAATAATAAAATAAATAATATATAATACAGAAAAATAATGAATAGAAAAACCTTTGAACAGAAGAGTAAGAATTATAGTTGGTTTAGCGAATCGAGGATGGTGAAAGCTCGAGCAAAACTTAATTCTGAAGCGCATCTGGGAGGATTTTTTCTGAAATCAAGTAGGAAAAAACGTAGAACTGCGTTAAATTAACTGAAAGTGGATAATTTTTTTATCAATCAGAGTGGTACCACGGATCTTAACCTGTCTCTATATTATAGAGGTGGGTTTTTGTTATTTTCAGCAGTTTTTTTGTTGGATTATATTTAATTAAATGATTATGATAAGCTCAATTGTTAATCAAAAAAGAAAGCAGAAAATCTAAGGAGGAAATTTAAAAATGGCAGAAAAAGAGATTAAAAAGATTTTGTTGGCGTATTCAGGTGGACTCGATACTTCAGTAGCAATTAAGTGGCTGCAGGATAAGTATGATGCAGAGATCATTACTTATACCGCACACTTAGGCCAGCCTCAGGACTGGGATGCTGTAGAGAAAAAGGCGATGGCAACAGGAGCTTCTAAAGCCTATATTGACGATATTAGAGAAGAATTTATAACTGAGTATGTTTACCCTGCACTTAAGGTAAACGCAATGTATCAGGAAAAGTATCCTTTAGCAACAGCACTGGCTCGTCCTTTAATTTCAAAAAGAATGGTTGAAATTGCCCAAAAAGAAGGTGTCGACGCTTTAGCTCATGGCTGTACAGGAAAGGGTAATGATCAGGTAAGATTTGAAGTGTCTTTTAAAGCTCTGGCTCCAGAAATGGAAATTATAGCACCTTTAAGAGACTGGGAATTTGTTTCTAGGGATGCAGAAATAGAGTATGCAGAAGCAAATGATATTCCAGTAAAAGCAACAAAAGATAGCCCTTATAGTATTGATCAGAACTTATGGGGTATTAGTATTGAGTGTGGAATTTTAGAAGATCCCTGGGCTGAGCCGCCTGCAGATGCTTATCAGTGGACTAAAGATGTTGATGACACTCCAGATACACCTAAATATATTACAATTGATTTTGAAAAAGGAATACCAGTAGCACTTGATGGCGAAAAGATGTCTCCAATTGATCTGGTAGAAAAGTTAAATGCAGTTGGTTCTGAATACGGAGTCGGTAGAATCGATATGTTAGAAGATAGATTGGTTGGAATTAAATCTAGAGAAATTTATGAAGCACCAGCTGGTGAAATTTTAATTACAGCTCACAAAGCTTTAGAAGATTTAACTTTAGACCGTGACACCAAAAACTATAAAGCAGAAATGTCAGCAAAATACGCTGAACTAACATATAATGGTCTCTGGTTTTCTCCTTTAAGAGACGCGTTAGATGCTTTTGTTGATAAATCTCAGGAAACTGTAACCGGATCTGTTAAAATTAAATTATATAAAGCAAATTGTACTTTAGCTGGAAGAAAATCAGAGTACTCATTATATGATCATGGACTTGCTACTTATGATGAAAGTGATAATTTTGATCACAAAGCAGCTCCTGGATTCATTAATCTTTGGGCTTTACCTGTGCAGGTTGCAAACAAAAAAAAGAGAGAAGAATAGAAGATGGCAAAAAGCAAATTATGGGGAGGAAGATTTGAAGCAAATACTTCTGAATTAATGGAACAGTTTAATGCTTCTCTTCCTTTTGATATTAATTTAATGGAATATGATATAAAAGGCAGTCTGGCCCACGTTAAAATGCTGGGCAAACAGAATATTTTAACTGAGGCTGAGGTTGAAAAAATTATCGAAGGTTTAAACACAGTCAAAAACGATATAGAGGCTGAATTAGAAGCTGGAGATTTTGATTTCAATGAAGCTGAAGATATTCATAGTTTGGTGGAGGCTAGACTCACTGCTGAAATTGGAGAAATTGGCGGCAAAATGCATACAGGTCGGAGTCGTAATGATCAGGTTGCTGTTGATATGCGCTTATACCTTAGAGATCAAACTAAGCAGATTATGGATCAGATTCTAAATTTTATGCAGGTTATTTTAGATCTTGCTGAAAATCATAGTGAAACTGTAATGCCTGGATATACTCACCTGCAGCGGGCTCAGGCTTTAACATTTGGTCATCATCTGCTGGCTTATTACTTTAAATTAAAGCGTGATTATGAGCGTTTTGAAGATTCTTTGAAGCGGCTTAATGTATCTCCCTTAGGGTCTGGTGCTCTTGCAGGCAGTTCTTTTGATTTGGATCGCGATTTTACAGCTCAAGAACTGGGCTTTGATAGAGCCTGTGAGAATTCAATGGATGGAGTTAGTGATCGGGATTTTGTTTTAGAGTTCCTTGCTGCTGCTTCGACTCTAATGATTCATTTAAGTCGTTTAAGTGAAGAAGTGATTTTATGGAATTCTAAAGAGTTTTCATTTGTTGAATTAGCTGATCAATATACTACAGGTAGTTCGATTATGCCGCAGAAGAAAAATCCTGATCTGGCTGAATTAGTCCGCGGGAAAAGTGGTAGAGTTATTGGCAGTTTAAATCAATTAATGTTAACTATCAAAGGCCTGCCCCTGGCCTATAATAAGGACTTACAGGAAGATAAAGAAGGTTTATTTGATAGTGTTAATACAATTAAAACTATTTTAAAATTATATCCAGAAATGCTGCAAACCATGACAGTTAAAAAAGCAAAAATGAGAGAGGCTGCTGCAGCGGGTTTTCTTAATGCAACAGAGTTAGCTGATTATCTGGCGGCAAATGGTATACCTTTTCGTCAGGCTCACCAAATTGTTGGAGAAGCAGTATTATTTGCTTCCAAAAAAGAAAAGGAGCTTGATCAGCTCCAGCAGCAGGAATGGGAAGAACTCTTAGGCGAATATATTAATGTTGATGCTGAAGAGCTAAAAGAAAAACTTTCTGTGGAAGCTGCTGTTAATTCTCATTCAACTTTGGGTGGCCCGGCTTTTGCAGAAAGTAAACGAGTAATAAATAAAGAAAAAGAATTTTTAACAGCTAAATAATTTAAATTTAAACTTAACCCCTTTTTTAGTTTTTAAGCAATTCTAAATTAGGGGTTTTATTTTTATAAAAAAAGTATTACAATAAACATATATATAATAAAAATGCTAAAGATTGGAGGAATAGGATTGAAAAAATTAAATTTGAGTTCAAAAAAAATATTTATAATATCTATAACTTTATCTTTATTAATATTTTTAAGTTTTCCAACAGCAGCTTTTTCTGATTACGAGAAAGATGTAGCTTCAAAATTATATGAAAATTTAGAACAGGAATATGAAATATCAGAATTTGATCAACAAAGTCTTGAATATAAGACTCTAAAAAAACTAGAAGCAAATATTATAAATAAAAAATTTAGAAATGAGGAATTTAAACTTCATCATATTGATGACAAATTAATTAATGCTTATTATATCGGTGATGGGAATATAATGTTATTTGAAGGTCTTTTGCAAAAATTAAATACTGAAGATCAGCTTGCCGGATTAGTTGCACATGAGATGGGGCATGCGGTCGAAGAACATTTAACAGAAGACTTAGAAAGAAATATGAGTTTATCAATTTTAAATATATTATTTAATCATTTTACAGAAAATGATTATCAATTAATGACTAATATCGCCCAAAATTTAATAGCAAATGGCTATTCGAGAGAGCAGGAGCAGGAATCAGATATTTATGCTGTTGATTTGATGCTGAGAAGTGGTTATGATCCAGATGGATTGATCGAACTGATGAAAATTTTTAAAGAGAATAGTCATAATGTGAAATTGTTAGAATTTACTCAGACACATCCGATACCGGAGAGCAGAATTAATTATCTGCAGAAATATATAGCACAGAAAAAATCGGAATCAAATATCAAAGTTATTAATAAAGAAAAAAGTGAAGAAACAGCTGGTGAAAATCAAAAACTTAAACCAGAAAAAAGCAAAGAGAAAACGCTAGCTATTAATTTAGACAAAACTTTTAAAGAGCAAAAAATTATATTTTCTTATCCTAAGGAATGGACATTTGCAAAAGAAAAAGCTCTAAAAAAAGAAGTTTTATTCAACTATAGTTTAGAGGCAGATAAAATTGGTGGAGAAATCAAATTAGAAGATTTAAGTCAAAAAACTTTTATGCAGACAGCAAAAAAACAGTTTATTTATGCAGCAGTTGTTGCCGAAGAGAATGGAAATAAAGTTATAAAAAATACTATTAAAGATCAAAGATTAAATATTTATCAGTTGAAAATTATTAAAGATAAACAATTGTTGCTTGAATATTTTATTAGTAAAAAGGATGAGCAGCAGCTCTTAAAATTAAAATTTGAAATTAATAGAGAAAATCAGATTCAGCAGGTGAATTTAATTGAGCAGCTTATTAAGACAGTAACTATCTCCAACTAAATAAGATATTTCATCAAAGGTGCTAGCTTTGTGTCGGATGGAGTTTTATTTGGTAGGTTTTTGATAAGAATTTAATAATTAGAGAAATGATTGGAGTGAGTACTTTGAAGAATGAAACACGAAAACTAGTATGGGCAAGTTTTTTGTTGATTTTAGGAATTATTTTACCGCGTTTAATTAATCTGGCTGGTAGTCCAACACTGGGAAATTTAATTTCGCCGATGCATATTCCTGTGTTTTTAACAGGATTAATTCTTGGCCCGTTATATGGAGTTTTAGTTGGTTTTGTAACACCACTGCTCAGTACTCTGCTTTTTGCACTGCCACCTTTAATGCCGCCAATTACAATCTTAATGGCTTTTGAACTGGCTGCATTTGGCTTAATTACAGGTTATCTATATTCCAAACAGCAGAAAAACATGTATTTAAGTCTAATTACAGCTATGATATTTGGTCGTCTTTTTTATGGTCTGGCGTTAATAGCTGTTGGTCCTATTTTTAATTTTAACCCACCTTTTATACCTTTTATGCAGGGAGCCTTTGTAACTGGAATTCCTGGAATGGTAATTCAATTATTAATTATTCCACCAATCATTAAAAAAATAAAGCCAATTAAGGCATTTTCAGATCTAAATAGAAAATTAAATTAGTATAAAAAAATAATTAAAGCTGAGTTAACGAAACAAGGCTGAGGAGGGGAAGTTATGAATTATGATCTATTTGCTGTAGGAGATAATATTGCTGACTATTATCCTGAAGAAAAAAATATTTACGCAGGTGGTGGAGCTTATAATGTCGCTGTGATTTCTAAGAGACTAGGAGCAAAATCGGCATATTATGGTGTTTTTGGCACTGATGAAAATGCTAAATTTTTATATGATACTTTAAAAAAAGAAAAAGTGGGCTATCCTGTCAATGACATTCGAAAAGGAAGAAATGCTGTTTCTATAATTAAAAAAGAAGGAGCAGAGGCTCAGGTTGAAGCGGTTGATAAAGGTGTCTATAAAAATTTAAATATTAATAAAAATGTATTAGAAATAATAAAAAATTCCAAAATAGTTCACAGCAATATTTATGCCTATTTTGAAGATTATCTACCTAAACTTCATTATAAAACTAAACTTTCTTTTGATTTTTCGTATCTTAGAAATAAAAATTACATTAAAGATATTATTCCAAAGATAGATATTGCTTTTTTCTCTAAAAGCAAAAAAGAAGAAGATCCGCAGGAATTTTTGAATTGGGTCTCAAAACTGGGGGTTGAAGTTGCTGTTTTAACTCAGGGAGAAAATGGAGTTTTAATGAAAGTTGGAGATCAAATTATCAGAGAAAAAGCTATTGAAACAGAAGTTATTGATACATTAGGCGCTGGCGATGCATTTATAGCTGCTTTTTTAACTTTTTTAACTAAAGCAGAGAACAATTATGAAAAGGCTTTAAATGAAGGCTTGAAAACCGCTGCTAAATATTGTAAAATCAGAGGGAGCCTTGGTATTTTTCAGTCACGAAAAGAGGCTGTAAAAATATATAAAAATGTTCACGAATAAAATATTTTAGTTAATCTTTAGGGGAAGGACTATGATATATGCGTTTGATTTTAACGGAAAACATTAAAAAAGATATGCAGTTAGCTAAAGCAATTTATGAAAATGGAAATATATTATTGAATAAAGGTGTTAAAAATTTATACAAATACAAAGATAAACTTTTAGAAATAGGGATAAAGCACCTTTATGTAGAAGATAAGTA
Source organism: Bacillota bacterium (assembly GCA_051746665.1). Lineage (GTDB taxonomy): Bacteria > Bacillota > Halanaerobiia > Halanaerobiales > Halanaerobiaceae > Halanaerobium. Next base: position 11,731 of record JBNJFG010000039.1, on the reverse strand, counting down.
TTCATATGATATTGAGATTAATCAAACAATAAAAGAAGGAACAAGACGTAAAGGGAAACAAATAGTTGAAAATACCTTTGATAAAATTAAGAGTGGATTTTTAGATCTGAATACAAAAGAATTAAAAGACGTTGTTGAAGATATAACAGATGAGTTAGTTTTAAATGAAGACGTTTTATTAAACTTAGTAAGTTTAAAAAGCACAAGCAATTATACTTATGAACATTCAGTAAATGTAAGTGTTATTTGTATTGCTCTAGGAAAAATGCTCGGTTATAACAAAAATGATCTTTACAAACTGGGCATGGGAGGAATGCTTCATGATGTAGGTAAAACTTTGATTCCTGAAGAAATTATAAATAAACCCGATAGTTTAACAGATCATGAATATCAAATAATTAAAAATCATCCAGAATTAGGTTTCAATTATTTACAGCAAATTAATTCTATTAGTCCTTTATCCAGAATTGTGGTATATTCACACCACGAAAGAATAGATGGTTCGGGCTATCCCCGAGGAATTAAGGGTAATGAAATCCATGAATTTGCTAGGATTGCTGCAATTGCAGATGTTTTTGATGCGTTGACTAGTGATCGAGTCTACAGAGATAAATGGCCAACTTATAAGGCAGCAGAGTATATTATAAATAATACAGAAAAGTTATTTGATTATCATTTAGTTAAAAGATTTTTACCACAGATTTCATTTTATCCTAATGGAGCAGAAATCATTTTAAGCAGCGGCCATAGAGGAATTGTAAAAGGTCAAAATGTTGGTTTTCCAACTAGACCAGTAATTAAAATTATCGAAGATGATGAAGGAGAAGAAATAAATAAGGATTTAGATCTTTTAAAACATATGAATATAACTATTGTTAAGGTTATTGTTTAAATTTTCAAGATTTATTTAAGATATATTCATAGGAGGCAGCTATTATGACCAACGAAATCACATTTGCTCTGGACATTGGAACCAGAACAATAATTGGTATATTAATTAAAAAAAATGGAAATAAATATGAAGTTATTGATTCTGCTGTACGTGAACATCAAACTAGAGCAATGCTTGATGGTCAAATACATAATGTAGCTAAAGTAGCAGATTCTGTAGCAGAAGTAAAAAAAGAGTTAGAAGAAAAATCAGGCTTATCTTTAAAGAATGTTGCAATTGCTGCTGCTGGTAGGGCATTAAAAACTGTCATGCAAACTCATAATATTAAATTTGAAAGAAGCAGATATATTGAAGAAAAAGATTTAAAAACATTAGAATTAGAAGCTATTCAACAATCTCAAAAAAAATTAAAAAATTTAGAACCAAGATCAGAATTTAACAATGATTTAAACCAGGAGCGACATAAAAAAAGTGAAATAGATTATCATTTTGTAGGTTATACTGTTCGCAAATACAAATTAGATGGAATGGAAATTGGACATCTTTTGGGTCAGAGGGGAAAGAATATGGAAGTTGAGCTGGTAGCAACTTTCTTACCTAGAATTGTTATAGATTCTTTGTTATCTGTTATAAACCGGGTTGGTTTAGAAGTAGAACACTTAACTTTAGAGCCAATTGCTGCTTCACATGTTGTAATACCGGAAGCAATGATTAATTTTAATTTAGCTCTGGTGGATATTGGTGCTGGAACTTCTGATATTGCAATTACTAAAAATGGCTCTATCTCAGGTTATGCAATGGTGCCTATAGCTGGTGATGAAATAACGGAAATTATATCGGAAAGCTTTTTAGTAGATTACAACAATGCTGAAAAATTAAAATGTAATTTAACAGAAAATGATAGCTTAGAAGTAAAAACAATTTTAGGTGAAACTTTAGATTTAAGTAAAGAAGAAATTTTAAAATCAATTGAAAAAGAATTGGATCATTTAAGTAAATCTATTGCAGATAAGATTTTAGAAATTAATTCTACTCCACCACAAGCAGTTATATTTATAGGTGGGGGAAGTCTAACGCCTGGGTTAACAGAAAGATTTGCTAAAAAAATGGATATTATTGAAAATCGGATAGGAATAAGAAAAAGAGAAGATTTGAATAATATTAGGGGAGAGATAAAAGGAGTAAACACAACTCAAACTTTAACACCGATTGGAATAGCGATAACTACTATAGAAACCCAGAGCAAAGCTGTATTTTTAGAAGTTGAGGTTAACGATGAACGCATTAATTTACTAACTTTTTCTCAGCCCAAAGTTGCTGATGCTCTGCTAGCAGCAGATATTAAAATAGATCAGTTTCGTCCACATCCTGGAATGGGAATTACAGCTGCTGTAAATGGTAATCTTAAAATAATTAAAGGTGAAATGGGTAGTCCGGGTCAAATTTTACTTAATGGTAAACAAGTTGATTTAAAAGAAAAAGTAAATAATGGTGATAAAATTAGCTTTAAAGCTGGAAAATCAGGAGTTGATGCTGAAGCTAAAATTAGAGATGTTATTCCAAAATCTGATTTAATTAGTTATACTATTTACCTTAACGGGACTAAAAATAAAGTAGAGACAAGAATATTACAAAATGGAAAATTGGTCAATAGTGATCAAGATTTGATTGATGGTGCAGAAATTGAATACACAGTACCTAAAACAATAAAAGATGGCTTATCTCAAATTATGGATCTGCCACCAGAAAAACTCAAAAATGAAAGTATTCAATATATTTATAATGGCCAAGAAGAGATTGTTAGCAAGTCTAATTATTTAATTACTTTTGAACAAAAAAAGATAGATTTAGAAGAACAATTAAAAGATGGAATGAAATTAGAAATTGAAGAACATGAAAATAGTTGTTTAACAATAAAAGATTTATTGCAAAAAAAAGGTAATAAAGAAATTGAATTTTATTTTAATGGAAGTGAATTAACAGTTCCAGATCAGATTTGGGAAATCAAAATTAATGGAGAAAAAGAAGATCTGAATTATAAAATTCAAGCTGGAGATCATATTACAGCTTTTTCACGTACTTTGACTATAAAAGGAGTATTTAATTATATAAATTATGAAATATCGGAAACTATGAGGAAAAAATTGCAATTAATATTAAATGGAAATAATGCTGATTTATCAACAAAGATAACTGAAAATGACAAATTGAAGGTTAAAATAAATGGCTAAATTTGTGTTTTTGTTTAAAAAAAATAGAATATTAAAATAAAAATATAATCACATAACTTTAGGAGGAATTGCATGTTTTATCCATTAAAATTTGATCATAAATATATAGAAAAAGTTTGGGGCGGACGTAAATTTGAAAATTATAGAGATGAGCTTCCAGCTGGAAAAATAGGTGAAAGTTGGGATATTTCTGCTCATGAATCTGAGATGAGTGTTGCAGTAAATGGCAAGCTTGCTGGAAAGACTTTAAAAGAATTAGCGGAAATGTATCCACAACAAATTTTAGGAAAAGATATTAATTTTGAAGAATTTCCATTATTACTAAAATTTATAGATGCTCAGGCACAACTTTCAGTGCAGGTTCATCCTGACGACAAATATGCTGAAAAACATCCGGGAGAGTCAGGGAAAAATGAAGCCTGGTATGTTATAGATGCAGATAAAGATTCATATTTAATTATTGGTACCGAAAATTGTACAGAAAGTGAATTTAAGAAAGCTGTTCAAAACGATCAAATTAATCAATATGCACATAAGGTAAAGGTAGAAAAAGGAGATGTTTTTTTCATTAAAGCTGGAATGCTTCATGCCATAGGAGCAGGGGTTATGCTGGCTGAAGTTCAGCAGAGCAGTGATACAACATATAGAGTTTATGATTATGGGCGTGATCGAGAACTGCATTTATCAAAAGCTTTAGATGTAATTGATTTTCAGCTGAAGTCAGGAAAAAGAAAAGGCCTTAAGGTCTGTGGAGAAGATTATGATTATACTTATTATTGTTTAAATGATAAATTTGCACTGGATACAATTAATATTAAGCAAGAATATGAAGCTAAAGGAGAAGAAGATAGGTTTTATATATTAACAGCTGTAGAAGGCGAGGGTAAAATAATTTGGGATGATCAAGAGTTAGAATTACGTGAAACAGAAAGTGTATTAATTCCCGCTTACTGTGAGGAATATAAAATTAAGGGTAGTTTAAAACTTATGAAAAGTTATGTTCCTAATTTAGAAAAAAGCAGAAATCATATTTTATCAGTAATAGAATAATAGATGATAAATTAAATTTATAATAAACTGATCGATTAATTACCTAAAAAAATTAGATAATAGAAGTAAGATGAGAGGATTTTTATATGGATCAAGAAAAGGTACAACTTTATATAACCCGTTTTTTTCTGTTCTTACTGCTGGCAGCAGTAGTTGGTAACTTTATAGCTGAAAACTGGCTTAACCTATTTACATCGGTACTGGCAATTATTTTAATATATTTACCAGCTTATTTAACAGATAAAAATTATCTACATATTCCAAATGGACTGCAGTTTATGATTGTTGTCTTTATCTTTGCTTCAATGTATCTTGGTGAACAGCAGGATTTTTACTATCGTTTCTGGTGGTGGGACAGCATGCTGCATATGATTTACGGAATGGGAATGGGTTTTATTGGTTTTGTTATGGTTTATGTTTTAAACAAAAATGAAAGAATAGATGTAGTTTTAAGTCCAATTTTTGTAGCTGTATTTGCCTTTTCTTTCGCAGTAACTATTGGAGTCTTCTGGGAAATATTTGAATTCTGGATGGATATTATTTTTGGACTTAATATGCAAAAATCTGGAATAGTAGATACAATGTTTGATCTAATGGAGGATTGTGTAGGTGCCTTTATTACATCAACTATTGGTTATTTTTATATAAAAAATAAGAGGGCTTCACGTTTTCAGCGATATCTAAGCGAAGTTTTAGAAAAAAATAGTAAGTTTTTTAAAAAATAAAATTGATAGATAGAGGAAGGTATTAATAATGTCACCCAAAAAACCAAATCAGTTAATAAAATCTTTAGATAGAGCACTAAATATTCTGGAATTAATTGTTGGAAATGAAAAAGGTATGGGTGTTACAGAAATTAGCAGAGAGTTAGATATACATAAAAGCACTGTCTATCGTCTGCTTGACACTTTAAAATTTAGAGGCTATTTAGAAAAAAATGAGGACAGCCATAAATATATTGCAGGTATTAAATTATTTGAGCTAAGTTCGAGAGTATTAAATGATATTGACAGCAGAATCAGAGTTCGTCCATATTTAGAAGAATTAATGCAAAAAACTGAAGAAACAGTTCACCTTGGGATACTTGATGCTGGAGAAATAATTTATCTGGATAAAGTAGAAAGTACAGCGACTATTCGTATGTATTCACAGATTGGTAAACGAGCTCCAGTACATTCTACTAGTCTTGGTAAAACTATCATGGCTCAACTGTCTGAAACCAGAGTTAGAGAAATTTTAGCAGAAAAAGGGATGGAAGCTAAAACTAAAAACACTATCACTGATATTGATGAATTTTTATCACATTTAGAGAAGGTAAAAAAACAGGGGTATGCAGTTGATGATGAGGAACAAGAAAAAGATATTCGTTGTATAGCTGGACCAATTTTAAATCATCGTGGTGATGTGGTAGCTTCTTTTAGTATTTCAGCTCCTATTAGCAGAATGACAAAAGAAAGGATAGAAGAATTAGCTGATTTGGTAGTTCAATATTCTAAAAAAATGTCTAGATCATTAGGTTACAGCAGCTAATTATCTTTGCAATTTTATTAATTTTACTATAAAATATTTATAAATTAGTAATAAATGTATATAAATTGTGGAGGAGTATGATATGCGAAAAATAAGAATTGGAATCCCTAGAGCACTACTTTATTATTATTACTTTCCTTTCTGGCTTAAACTTTTCTCAGAATTGAACATAGAAACTGTAATTTCCGAAAAAACTTCTAGAGAACTGCTTGATCAGGGTGTCAAAAAATCATTATCTGAAATTTGTGTACCAATTAAGGTTATGTTTGGACATCTATTAAATTTAGATCAAAAGCAAGTTGACTATATTTTTTTACCCCGCTTTAATTCAATAAAAAAAGGTGTAGTCTTATGTCCTAAATTTTTAGGACTGCCTGATATGGTTAGACATTCATTAACAGGTTTAAAAACAGAACTGATTGTTGATCAAATAGATTCAATAAGTGACGATATATCGCAGTATTCTAACCATCAAAAACTGGCTGAAACTTTAAATATTTCTAAAACAGAAATGAAAGCTGCTTTAAATAAAGCTTCTGCTTTTTGGCATAGATATCGCAGCTTACTTTTTGAAGGGTACTTAATTGATAATTTTTTAGGTGTAGAAAAAATTGAACTGCTGGAAAAGTTAGTTTATAAATTTGAAAATGATTCAACACCACCTCAAAGCCAAAATGAAAAGATTGCAAAAACCGAAAATGAATCAGTTTTAGATATAGCTTTAATTGGTTATGTCTATAATGTTTTTGATCATTATATAAATATGGATATTATTAACAAACTCAAAGAAATGGGAGTTAGAGTCCACACATTCTCAATGTTAGCAGATGAAATAGTAGAAAAAGAATTATCTAAGTTGAGAAAACCAATGTTCTGGGAATTCACAAATAAGCTTTATGGTGCTGCTGAAAATTATTTTAAAAATAACAAAATAGATGGAGTTATCCACCTGACTGCTTTTGGCTGTGGTCCTGATTCTATTTTAGGTCAGATTTTAGAAATAGATGCTAAAGAATATAAAAAAGCATTTATGACTTTAAGAATTGATGAGCAGACTGGTGAAAGCCATATTATAACTCGGATTGAAGCTTTTGTAGATTTGCTGAGATTAAAAAAGGAGAATAATTGATATGAGATTATCTTTTCCTTATATGGGACCAACAATAGTATATAAAAAACTTTTTGAATTATTGGGGCATGATGTTGTTATGCCGCCCAGACCAGATAAAGAAATTATTGATTTAGGGGTTAAATATAGTCCTGAATTTGCCTGTTTTCCATTTAAGGTAATAACAGGTATTTATTTAAAATTGATGGAAGAAGATATTGATGCTCTAGTAACCAGTGGTGGACATGGACCATGTAGGGCTGGTTATTATGGTGAAGTACATAAAAAAATACTAAAAGATTTAGGATATGATACAGAAATTATTGTTATTGATTCTCCACATGATGATTATAAATATTTTTATAATGTTATGCAGAAGCTAAAAGGTGATAGTTCCTGGATTAGAGTATTTCAGGTAATTAAAACAGTTTATGAGCTGACGAAAGCAATGGATGAGGTAGAAAAAAAGGTAGAAATATTAAGAGCCTATAATAATAATGGAACAATCAATAAAATTTGGATTGATGCTCAAAAAGAATTTTATAAAATAAAAACAATTAGAGAAATAAAGAATATTAAAAATAAATATATCAAAAAACTTAAAAAGTTTGAAGATTCAATTCCTGCTGAATCAGAACGCTTTAAAATTGGGGTTATTGGTGAAATTTATGTCGTATTAGAACAATCTATTAATAACCAGATTGAAGAAAAGCTTAATAGTTTTGGTTTTGAGGTAGAGCGCTCACAATATCTTACAGATTGGATTAGAGAAAATGCATTTCCTTTTTTCGGTAAAGACTTAGAAAAAATCAAAAATAAAGGTAAAGAATTTATAGAAATTGAAATAGGTGGTCATGCCCAGGATAATATTGGACATGCTGTTGATTTTAAGGAAAAAGGCTTTGATGGAATTGTACATCTTAAACCTTTTGGTTGTTTGCCGGAACTTGTATCACAGAGTGTTATGGATGATTTATCAAAAAAATATGAGATCCCTGTTTTAACTATTTCAATAGATGAACAGACAGCTGATGCAAATGTACTTACCAGAGTAGAAGCGTTTTTAGATATGATCAAAGAAAAAAAATACAGGGAGGTTATGTAGATGGAAAATCTTTATCTGGGTGTAGATATCGGTTCAGTTAGTATTAATATTGTTGCCATTGATGAAAAAAACGAACTGAAGTTTAAACTCTATACCCGCAACTCAGGTAATCCTATAGAACTTGTTAAAAAAGGATTAATTAAGTTCAAAGATGAGATTGAAATTGCAGAATATAAAATTAGTGGAGTGGGAGTAACTGGAAGTGGTAGACAATTAATAGCCTATGTTTTAGGTGCAGATACTGTAAAAAATGAAATTACTGCTCATGCTAGAGCCTCTACTTACTATCATCCTGATGCTGGTACTATTTTTGAAATAGGAGGCCAGGATTCTAAATTAATTATTGTAGAAGATGGAATTGCAGTAGATTTTGCAATGAATACTGTCTGTGCAGCTGGAACAGGTTCTTTTCTTGACCACCAGGCAGAAAGATTAGGGGTTCCAATTGAAGAGTTTGGGGATTTGGCTTTAGAAGCTGAGCGAGATGTACGAATAGCAGGTCGCTGTACTGTTTTTGCAGAATCTGATATGATTTCAAAACAGCAGTATGGTTATACTAAACCTGAGATTATAAATGGTTTATCTGAAGCACTTGTTAGAAATTATATGAATAACCTGGTTCGGAATAGAGTTTTAGCAGGAGAATATATTTTTCAGGGTGGGGTAGCTGCTAATATTGGGATTAAGGCTGCCTTTGAAGAAGAAATTGAGGCAGAAGTAATTGTCCCGGAGTATTATGATGTGATGGGGGCAATAGGTATTGCTATGCTGGCTAAAAGAGAGATCAAAAGAAGCGGCAGTGAAAGCAGCTTCAGAGGTTTTGATTTAACAGAAGAAAAATTTGAAACCACCAGTTTTGAATGTGGAGATTGTGCTAATAATTGTGAGGTAATTAAAGTTATCGCTGATGACAGAGTAATTGCTGTTACGGGTGATCGCTGTGGTAAGTGGGCAGCTTCTTTAATTGTCGATAATTCAATAAATAAAGCTGCAGAAGGAAAACAGATAATCAAAGAATTAGAAGAGCTGGAGGAACAGGAAGATTTAGAAGAATCTAATGAAGATGAAAAAGAAGATAATGTTTTTGTTTAGTATTTTATTAGCTTATTTAAATTAATTTAAGAAAAGAGGTGTCAGATGGATTACCGAATAGAAAAAGATAGTCTTGGTGAAGTTAAAGTTCCAGCTGATAAATTATATGGTGCTCAAACTGCTAGAGCAGTAGAAAACTTTCCGATAGGTGAAGAAAAAATGCCGCTTGAAATAATTAGAGCCTATGGTATTTTAAAAAAAGCAGCTGTACTGGCTAATCATGAATTAGAATTAATAAATATGGAAAAATGTGATTATATTTTTGAAGCGGCCGATGAACTTATAAAAGGAGAGCTTGATCAACATTTTCCGATTTCTCTCTGGCAGACAGGTTCTGGAACTCAAACGAACATGAATGTTAATGAAGTTTTAGCAAATAGAGTTTCAGAGCTGGCAGGAGAAAAATTAGGAAGCAAAAAACCTGTACATCCAAATGATGATGTTAATATGTCTCAATCTTCAAATGATACTTTTCCAACTGCGATGGCTATAGCTGCTGTAATTAAGTTGGAAGATTTTTTACTGCCAATATTTGTTGATTTAAAAGATGAATTAGAAAAAAAAGCGAAAAAACATAAAGATCTAGTTAAGGTTGGACGTACACATCTTATGGATGCAACTCCCATTACCTTAGGACAAGAATTTGAAGCTTTTGCTGCCCAATTAAGTGACATAATTGAGATGATTAATGACAGTCTGAAATATTTAAAAAAACTTCCAATTGGTGGGACTGCAGTTGGTACTGGTTTAAATACTAAGGCTGAATTTGCAAAAGTTATAATCCAATATATTAACTTAGAAACAGATCAAGATTTTGTGGCTGCTAAAAATAAATCGGCTGGAATTGCAGCTCATGATAGTTTTGTCAATTTAAGTGGGGCTTTAAAAACAGCAGCTTCCTTTTTAATGAAACTGGCTAATGATACTCGCTGGCTTTCATCAGGTCCGCGTTGTGGAATTGGTGAAATTAAAATTCCTAAAAATGAGCCAGGAAGTTCTATTATGCCTGGAAAAGTTAATCCAACTCAGGCAGAAGCTTTATTTCAGGCTGCAGCTCAGGTAATGGCTAATGATACAGCTGTTAATATTGGGGGTGGCAGCGGCAATTTTCAGCTTAATGTTGCTAAACCACTGATTATTTATAATATATTACAGTCAATCAGGCTGCTGGGAGACTCGACAGCTTCTTATAATAAGCGCTGCTTAAGTGGAATTGAAGCAGATAGGGAACAGATAGCTAAATATTTAGAGAGCTCTTTAATGCTGGTTACAGCTCTAAATCCTGTAATTGGTTATGATAAGTCAGCTGAAATTGCTCAAAAAGCTTTTTTAGAAAAAATAACGTTAAAAGAAGCAGCTGTTGAACTAGGTTATTTAACCGAAGAGGAATTCGAGAATTATGTTGATCCTAAGAAAATGACTGCGCCAAATATAGGTTGATATTTTTTTAAAATATAAAATAAAAAAAGAATAAAATGGGTTTTATTCAAAAAGTTCTAAGTAATTTTTAGGACTTTTTTTATTGCCTAATTTGTTAAATTATTCTAAAAATTATCGATAAAGGATATGAATAAAGCCATTATTACTTTTTTTTGGCCCAAAAAAAAGGAGATTACTAGATTATATTGAATTAAATAAAAGAGTAATCTGACAGCAGCGAGAGATTAGCTTAAAAAAAATGAGCCTAGCTTACCTTCGTAAATGAGCTTAGAAAGACAAATAACGAAGGGAGCTGAATTTTAATGAAAAAGTTTTATATAGCTATTACAACAGCTTTAATTACTTTTGGTACAGCTATTTCTGTATTAGCAGACTCTAGTAAGTGGTAAAACTTTAAAATTTAAATTCTGCTGTCAGATTGCTATTTAAATAAAGGGGTGAAAAATTTGAGCAGGAAGCTTAAAATTTATTTAGCAATAATATATAATATAACATTAGTTGTTTTTATTATTTTAGGATATAGATATGCCTTTGATTTTAACTTGTTTAATACTTTTTTTCTTTTCTCAGCCTTGCTTTTTGTAGGTAATTTTAGTTTACTTTTTAATTCAATAACTGAAATAAAAACTGTTATGAACTTACCGGTTTTAATACCTGCTCTTTTAGTTTTAAATCCCTTTTGGGTAGGAGTAATTGCAGCTTTGGGAACAGTAGAAATTAATTTTAAAAAAAATAATTTTATCTGGTATAAATTTTTATTTAACCGTTCAGTATTTTTTCTTGCAGCTTCTAGTGCTGGTTTAGTATTTAAATTAATGCGTCCGATTTTTGATGGGATTAGCTTTCCAATTTTATCAATTTTAGCTGCAATATTGGTCTATTTTTTAATGAATAATTTATTAGTTTATATTGTTGTAAGTCTTTCAAAAAAAGACGTTAACAAGTTTTCATTATTCAATTATTTTAGAGAACTTTCTAAAAACTTAATTACTTCTTATTTTCTTGGACTTATTTTACTTGCTTCATATATTAATTTTGGTAAAGTTTTTTTTCTTTTAATTATTGTTCTGCTTTTTATTATTAAAGATTTCTTTTATTCACGGCTGCAGCAGATGAATTCTTACACACAAATTATTGAGAGTTTTCTGAAAGTGATTGATTCTAAAGATCATTATACTGAAGGTCATTGTGAAAGAGTTGCTGAATATACCTATCATCTTTGTAAAGAAATGAACTTATCTCGAACTAAATCTGAAAGAATTATTAGTATAGCTAAGATCCAT
>JBNJFG010000038.1:0-19573 GCA_051746665.1 Bacillota bacterium | reverse complement strand
TATTTCTTTTAGCTTAATTATATAATAGCAGCTCTGGATTAAAAATACTTTAAAAGAATATTAGAAGCAAATTAGAAATATCTATTGACAATTAAATCAACATAACTTTCTATATCTTCCAAATTATTATTTATGATTTGATAAACATATTCCTCATCAATTTGATCATAGAGATGGACAATCCTATTTCTGAATTTAGTCATTTTAACAAACTTTAACAGTAAATTTTCCTGGATAATTCCCTCATCAGCAAGTATTCTAAAAGAATCAGCACTTGTTTTAGGACTTGTATATCCTTCTCGAGAAATAATATGGGCTGCTATATCTAACATAGCTTCTACTGCTGCCTGCAGATTATATTTAGCAGAATCAAAGTTTCTGTAATCACTCAAAAAATCTTTCTTTTCAAGTTCAGCTAGTTCTTTTAATTTTCTTAAATTATCTTTGATAAATTTTATCTTTTCTGCTATTCGATTATAATTTATTTCTGATGTTTTCTCCTTTATTGCTGTAATATACTCCTGCTGAAATTTATATTTAATTTCTTCAGCATCAGGACCAAACTTTAAAACCCCTTCTTTAAACTCAGCAGTCTCAATTTCATCTCTACTGTAAATTAACTCTCCACTTCTAACTACTTCATACTTAAAAGCCAGCTTAACATTATTCAAGTTGATTAAATCGATATCATATTTTCCTAACTTCAATTCCAGGCGTGCTGCCAGCTCCATCTGCTCGAGCATCTCCGGTGGGTCATCAAAAAGCACAGCTAAATCCAGATCACTATAGGTATTTTGATACTTCGTACCATAAGAGCCAAAAATGTAGGCCAGCTTAACATTTGCTTCTCTTTTTAAAAAATCAACTATATTTTCTTTAAGCTCAGGCTCAAGCTTTCTCTTTAACTTTTCCATGATCTCACCGCCCAGGATTAAAGACTCTAATCAATATATTCCTTATACCATCTGAAAATAGCTTTTAAGTCACTTAAATTTTCTTTAATGATTCTCAGTAAAACCTCAGGATCAATATCTTCAGCATCATGTACTATTGAATCTCTAAATTCAGCAAGCTCAATATAATTATCTTCATTCTCTTTTATAATATTATCTTCACCCAAAATTTCAATAATTTGACTGTTATCATTTGGATTCTCTAGCCGCTCACTACTAATAATATAACAGCCGATATCCAGCATAGTATCTACAACCAAATACAATGTTCTTGTTAAATATCTGAAAATCAATTTATCTTTCATTATTTTTTCAGAATTTATTTCTCTATACTCATCCAGATCATTAATATACTCTTCCAGGTTATTAAGCCTGCTTCTGACAACATCTGTATTTTCAGACAGCATAATTCACACCCTCTTTATTTTAAGCTGATTATAATCTTAATTTAACTGCTGATGAAAATATTATTTAAAAAAGTACCCTTTTTTGTTTGATAAACATTAAAATCAGAGTCAATAGAAACAATATCTTTAATATTTTCTCTTTCTGCCACCGCTACCAGCGAAGCATCAGCAAAATCAGCAGGTAAATCATTATATTTTTTAGTTAAATCTATTACTCGCTTTAAAATACTTTGATCAAAGTTCAAAACTCTTAAACCACCTCGGTCCAGCCAGCTTAGAAAATCAAGCTGTACTTCTGTTGAAAAACTGAGCATATAAAGAGTTTCAGTTATTACCGGCCAGGTTGTATATAAATGACAATTATATGACTTTAAAAATTCTAAAATTTGCTTATGATAAATATCATCTTTATCAAAAAGAGCAATCAATGGGCCAGCATCAACCAGAGTATTTTTCATGAATCTTATCACTCACTCTCTTCTTGTAAGTTGTTGAAAGGTCGCCTTTATTACTTCCATATTTTCCAAATAGGTCTTGACCCAGTTGATAGGAATCCTTTTTCGTTTCTTTTTCGGCAATGTATTTATTTAAGGCCTCTTTAACCAGATAAGTCTTGGTGACATTTTCGGACTCTGCTAATTGATTTAACTTTTTTTCCAAATCTTCTGGAAGTCTTACACTAATCATCAGACCCACCTCCGTAATACTATTGTATTACATATTTATCTTTTTTACAATAGTTCTTTAAATTTAAAGCGAAAACTTTTCGATCGACTCATCCATTATATCCTGGGTAATCCCAATATAATCTAAGGTAATACTGGGAGAAGAATGATTAAACAGCTTCTGCAGCAGGGCCACATCCTTATTCTTCTGATAGTGGTGATAACCAAAGGTTTTTCTCGTGCTGTGGCATCCAATATTCTCCAATCCAGCCTGACGTCCAGTTTCACTGAAAATCCTGTAGGCCTGAAAACGAGACAGGGGTTTATTTGTCCCAATCCGACTCTGAAAAAGATGTTCTTCCGCTTTCATATTTTGAGTGAAATCTTCTAGCTCACGGCGCAGGTTGGAATTGATCAAAAAACGCTTATTTTTAGAAGTTTTCTGCTCTCTAATTACAATATGGCTTTTATTGCGTACATCTTCGACCTTTAGTTTCAGCATATCACTGATTCTTAAACCAGTATTGATTCCCAACACAAAAAGTATATAATTGCGAAAACTCTGCTGCCTTAGTATGTTTTTAAACTCTGCAATTTTTCTTTTATCTCGAATTGGCTCAACTTTATTCATTAGTTCCCCTTTCTGCAGTCATTTAAACAGCTAATTGTAAAAAATTTACTTTAAATTTATTATACCACTTTTTAATAGAAATTTTAAGTATTATTTACAAAATTATCTATTTAATGCAGAATGATTACTCTGTTGAACACAATTAAACCTTAAAATTCGAACAGTTCACTTGTAAATAATTGATATATCAAATATAATAAATATAGTCTTGTGATCTAAAATTATATTAAATTTTTTATCAATAAATTGTTTTTTAAAGGAGTCAAAAATGAATACTAAAAAGATTTTTACCGGCCGCTGGCAGGTAGCAGCTTTAGCTATTACCTCCTGTTTGCTCTGGGGCTCAGCTTTTCCATCATTAAAAATTAGCTATGCTCAAATTATGCCGCTTAATGTTAATGCTTATGATAGAATGATTTTTGCATCATTGAGATTCTTCACTGCTTCATTAATGTTGTTTTCAATTATTCTACTGAACGGCAAAAGAAAAGAATTATTTAAAATTAAGAAATATTTTTTAGCACTATTAATTTTAGGTTCAATGCAGACCAGCCTTCAGTATTTTTTCTTTTATAATGGTCTTGCTAATACCACGGGTGTTAAAAGTTCTATTATCAGCACCAGCGGTATCTTTATGACTGTTATTGCTTCGCATTTTGTTTATCAGAATGATAAATTGAATTTCAAAAAAAGTGTAGGGATTATACTTGGTTTTTTAGGAGTGCTGGTTGTGAATTTAAATCGTGGGGAACTAGATGCTGCCTTTCTTTTTACAGGAGAAGGCTTTTTAATTATTTCAGCAGCAATTTCTGCAGCAGCTAGTTTTTTAGCTAAAAAATTAACCGGAAATTTAAATGCTTTAATAGTAACTGCCTGGCAGATGTTTATGGGATCATTAATTTTATTTTTTGTATCTTCAACCGGCAGTGATTTCAGCCGCTTAACTTTTAGTCCTTTTACTTTAATCTTATTATTTTATCTGGCATTTATCTCAGCAGCTGCTTTTGCTCTCTGGTACACCTTAATTAAATATAATGCCTTAGGTTTTGTTACAATTTATAAGTTTATGGTCCCAGTCAGTGGAGTTTTCCTCTCATCTATTTTACTGCCAGATGAGTCCATTAATCTGATTATAATTGCTGCAATGCTGATGGTATCTTTAGGTATTATTATAATTAACTACAGACCAAAATTATTTAAGAATAATAAAATTTAAAAAAGACAGTTCAATTAAGAACTGCCTCGGCTCAATCATTCTATTTAACTTTAAATAAACTGCTACTTTCAAATAATTATCCTAAAACTTTATTTAGGTTTTCCTGATTATATTCTTCAATAATTAAATCAGCTTTGGATAAATCCTGACTCTGATCCTGAGCTCGATTAAAACCAACAACCTTTGCTCCAGCCTGATAAGCTCCATTAACACCATTTTCCGAATCCTCAATAATCAGGCATTTTTCAGGCTTAACACCAAGCTCTGCTGCAGCTTTTAGAAAAATATCAGGAGCAGGTTTACCATTTTCTATAGAATTTCCATCTACATAACCTTCCATATACTGATCTAGGCCAAAACGCTGATAAACATGTTCAATTACCGGAGCATAAGATGAAGAAGCAATAATCATCTTATAGCCGTGTTCTTTAAAAAAATCAAACCATTCTTTTATTCCCGGCATAAGTTCTAGATCCTCAGCTTCAGCCAGACCTTGATAAGAACTATGAATATGATCTTCCATAAAATCTTCAATCTTATAATGAGCAAACTCTTCTTTAACTGGATGACGATTTAAAATATCAGTCCAGATATCTTTCATATTTGCTCCCATATGACGATCATAATCTTCCTGACTTAAATCAAATCCATATTTTTTATAAATTTCTTCATTTACCTGGTCATAAATTGGTTCTGAATCAACAATTGTTCCATCCATATCAAAAATTACAGCTTTAATCATTTAAATTATCACCCGTTATTTAAAAATTATTTAAGTTATATGTACAGCTTCCGTTTACAGAACCAATATTGGTTCTGTAAACGGTAGTTGAAGTTAATTACATTATAAATCCGGCTGCCAGATAAAGAACTAAAGCTAAAGCTCCATTAGCCAGAGCATAAGGCAGCTGTGTATTTACATGATCAATATGATCTGAGGCAGAAGCCATCGAAGAAATAATAGTAGTATCAGAAATTGGTGAACAATGATCTCCCATTATTCCACCTGAAACTACAGCCCCAATAGTTGGGTATAAAGGTGCTCCCATAGCAACAGCCATCTGAATTCCAATCGGCATCATAATTCCAAAAGTTCCCCAGCTGGTTCCAGTTGCAAAAGCCATTAAAGAAGCCATTATAAAGACTATAGCTGGCCCAAAACCACCACTAACTCTTCCTTCAACTAAAGAAGCCATATATTCTCCGGTTTCTAAATAGCCAATTACATTTCCGATTGCAAAGGCTGTAATCAAAAGAATAGCAACCGGCACTATAGCTCCAATACCCTGATAAACATAATCAATATATTCTTTTAAGTTCATAATTCCTGTTAAAACATATAAGAAGCCCGCAAAAGTTACAGCTGTAATAACAGCCCAGAAAACTGAAGTTGAACCTGAACCCTGCAGAATATTGCCCTCTCCTGTTATATAAAGACTGAGCGGCATCATCGTAATTAAAACAACAAGCGGCAGAATCATATTCCACATATTTGGAATAACTCCCTCTTTCGGAGGTGTTGCAGTAGCTTCCTCAGAGACCATTGGAGTCGCACCTTTTCTTAAAAGCAAACCCTCTTCTGAAGCTCTTTTTTCTGCTTTAGCCATAGGCCCCCAATCATTACCGGTCATAATATAATAGCCAACTGCTATAATAGCGATAATTGAATAAAATTGAAATGGTAATGACTTAGCCAAAAGCTCAGCTGCAGTACCTTCTACAACTCCATTAGCAATCTGGACTCCAATTACTCCCATTAACATTGCTCCCCAGCCATTTAGTGGAATCAACCCACAGACCGGTGCTGAAGTTGAGTCACAGACATAGGCTAATTTTTCTCTAGAAACTTTGTATTTATCTGTTAGTGGTCTGGCAACAGTACCAGCAACTAAAGAGGTAATAGATGATTCAATAAAGATAACCAATCCAGTTATGTAAGCTAAAAGTAAAGCACCTTTTTTATCCTTAACTATATCTCTTTTTTTAGTCAGATATTCAATAAATCCCTGAACTCCACCTGAGGCAGAAATAACAGTAATTAGACCTCCAACCATAAAAGAAAAAATAATAGTTTTAGTAATCCATCCTTCAGAAAATATTGCTACAATCTCCTCCAAAGTCATATTAACTGCGGCAAAGAAAGCCCAATCAGTAATAATCAATGTTCCTGAAAAAATACCTAAAATAAGTGAAATAAAAACCTGTTTAGTCGTTAATGCAAGTAAAATTGCAATTAACGGTGGTAAAATACTTAAAATTCCATATTCCATTCTTTTGCTCCTCCCTAATTCACAGGTATCTTAGTGCCCTGTGTTTTGTCGAAATATCTGTTAATTTATAATTCTTGTCTTTTATTATAGCATATATTTTCTGAAAATAATAATTAAATTAAAGTAATTTACTAAAGTTATTTATCTACAGCTAAATTTTCTTAAATTAAACCAGTAATCTGCCACCAGAAATATTCGAAAATAACAGTGATCAGTGATACAGCTGTCATTGGAATCCCAAGTTTAATCACACTTTTTTCACTATAATTACCATTTTCTTTACCCATTCCGACTAAAATATTTAAATGATGAAAGGGTAAAATATAATGGGTGCCGATTGCTGTATAAACAAAAAGAGCCGGAACCAAAGGATTTAAACCAAATCTCTCAGCAAAAATTATAAAGGCTGGAATAGCAATTCCCATTACTGACATTACACTGCCTAAAAATAGATGTAAAAACATTGAAATTAGAGCTGTCATTAAAGCAAAATATAAGATATTAGCTGGTGCCTCTGCCGGCAGCACAACTGAAGCCAGCCAATTATTCATCCCAGTTAATGAGCCTACATTACTAATTGCTACCGCTGCATTTAAGAAAATCAAGACTTTAACCGGTACCTGATTCCAATCTTCTTTATCTAAAATATCTCCACCAATGGGCAGACTCATCATCACAGCAATTGTAAGAGTAACCCAGCCCAGCTCAATTCCATGTATCGAATCTGTCATCCATAACAGAACAGCTGTAATTAGCCAGAATATCGTTCTTTTTTCCTCAGCAGAGATCATTCCCAGATCAACTATCTTTTTTTCTATTTCCTTCTTGTCAATTTCTACTTCTTCCTCTGCTTTAAACAGGGTTAATATTAAAAATAAAGTTAAAATTGAAGCCACAACTGCCGGTGCTCCCATATATAAAAGCCAGCCTCCCCAGCTTAAATTAACACCTGCAAACTCTAAAGTCATAAAGTTAAGTGAGCTCTGACCTGTTAAAAATATCATTGAAACTGGAATTGCAGCAGCAAAAACTGTTAATCCAATTTTCGAAGCATCTCTGCTGTTAATACCTGCATTTTTAATTACTACCGACATAACTGACATAATTATAAAACAGCGGGGCCAGGGATGAGGTATAATCAAACTCAATAAAAAAGTTAATATAAAAATAGAATAGATTATAGATCTATATGAATCTACAAAACGGATAATAAATTTATAAGCAATTCTTTCTCCCAGACCAGATCTTTCTACAGCCGCCGCAATTAAATAAGCTCCAATCACAAGATAGATTGTTGGTGATGTCCAGAGTCCTAAAACTTCTGCAGCTGGTGCAATATCAAATATCAAAATTAACATTAAAAATAAGGAAGCTATATAAGCAGAATCAGCAACCTTTGCCGACCAGAAAATTACCGTCATCAAAGTTAAGGAAAACATTTTCCGACCAGGCAGAGAAAGATTGGGTATATTAAGATTCCAGACAACTAAGGCTACTATTATTCCAATAAATAAAAATATCTTCTTTTTATCTCTAATTGTAAACACCACCTAAGATTATAGTTTATTATTTCAATTCTACAAGAAATATTGAGCTAAAGCAAATTTTCTAAGTTATAATCCTAAAATTAAGCCCCCAGACTGTTTAAAATAATAAGAAAATATGTAAGCCGCTTACATCAATTGTAAGATAATTCTGATATAATAAAGTTTAAGAATGATAATTTTATATAAAAATAATAATAGGAGGTTTTTTAATGCCTTATTTAGCTGATGAAAATCGATATGAAAAAATGCAATATAATCACACTGGTAATAGCGGTCTTAAACTGCCGGCAATTTCTTTAGGTTTATGGCATAATTTTGGTGGGGTTGATAATCTAGAAAATGGACGCCAAATTCTGCGCAAAGCTTTCGATTTAGGAATCACCCACTTTGATCTTGCTAATAATTACGGGCCACCTGCTGGTTCTGCTGAAGAAACTATGGGGATTTTAATGGAAAAAGACTTTAAACCTTATCGCGATCAATTGATAATTTCTTCAAAAGCAGGTTATTATATGTGGCCTGGACCATATGGTGAATGGGGTTCCCGCAAATACTTAATTTCAAGTCTTGATCAGAGTCTGCAGCGCATGGGACTTGATTATGTAGATATCTTTTATCATCACCGTCCAGATCCCGATACACCTCTCGAAGAAACAATCGGAGCTTTAAAACAAATCCAGGATCAGGGGAAGGCTCTTTATGTAGGTATTTCAAATTATAATGCTCAGCAGACTAAAAAAGCAGTTGAAGTTGCTGAAAATATGGGAGTTAATCTGCTCTTAAATCAATATAATTATTCTATCTTTGATCGCTGGTCTGAAAAAGAAAATCTTTTAGGAACACTTGCAGATGCCGGAATGGGTTCCATTATCTATTCCCCTCTGGCACAGGGATTATTAACTGATAAATATTTAGATGGAATTCCTGCAGATTCAAGAGCTGCAAAAGAAAGCGGCTTTCTTAAAAAAGATAGTATTACTGAAAAGAAATTAGAAAAAATAAGAAAACTGAATCAAATTGCAGCTGATAGAGGTCAAAGCTTATCCCAGATGGCTTTAGCCTGGGTTTTAGATCAGGGAGCTACTTCTGTTCTTGTTGGGGTCAGTAAAGTTGAGCAAATTATTGAAAATGTTGGCAGCTTAAATAATACTAAATTTACCAATGATGAATTAGCTGCTATTGAAGCTATAACAGCCGAGTGATAATCTGGTAAATATTTGCTGAGTACCTGTTACAGAGCAAATTACTGGAAATGATTTAAGATCTAAAAAAGGCTAAAGCCCTAATCAAGGGCTTTAGCCTTTTTACTTTATCTCAATCTTAATCTAGGAAAATATTTATTTCTTTAAATTCTCCTTTTCTTATCTTTTGAGCCAACTCGCCTTTAACTGCACTGCCTTTTACCTGATATTTTTTCCCGGCCTGATCAATCAGTTCAAATTCAGTCACCTGAACTCCATCCCGGCCAAAGGTATCTTCTTTTTTGGGATTATGATAAATCACAAGCGTACTGCCCAGGAATCTGTAAGCAAAACTAGCAGCAGGTATTTCTACTTCAACTGCTTTATTTTCGCTGAGCTGAAGTTTTTCAATTCTCTTTTCTGATGTAAAAAGTTCTGAACTTAAATTTGGCTCTGGAGCATAAATTAGTTCACCTGATTTAAATTTAAACGGCTCTTTACCAAAGGCCATCAAAGACCACATATTAATATATTCTGCTGTAGAGCCGCTGAGTCTTGCAATATAGCCGCGGCCGTGATTTTTAATGTCTCCATTTAAGCTGCTCAGAATAAAAGAAGAGTTTTCTAAAATACTGCGTCCATAAGTTTCAGGATCCTGAAATGGAACTAAAGCATCATCAACTGCCTGATAATACTCTTCATAGAGACCATTTTTGAGCAGCTCAAGCAAATATTTATATTCCATATGCAGCCAGATTGACCCATTTTCCAGCCAGCCCGGACTAAAGGCTCTTGCTCGACCAATTTCATGGCTTTCAGAACTTAAATCTCCATTTACTCTATACATCCCTAACTTTGAATCGTAAAGTTCACTTTTTTTAACACTTTCAGCCAGAGCCTGAGCTTGATTTTGATCTTTTAAAATCTTCATTCCTCTAACCTGTGCTTCCAAAAATGGAGGCAGTTTATGCTGTTTAAACTTTTTAACAGCTACTTTTTCTAGTCCATTTTCTGAATTAGAGCCCAACTTTTCGTATTCTTCTGCCTGATAGCTGTAGTACATTGTATAAAGTCCATCCTGTTCTTTTGCCAGCTTAACTGCCCGCTCAAGTTTGGCTTCAACTTTATTTAAAAATTTATTTATTTTTCGCAGTGGAACTTCTTTTTTTATTCCTTTTAAACTGCTAAAAACCTGATCTCGATATTTTTCTTTGATCTGACCAGCCTGCTGCCAGTAAAGAAAATCCTGATCTGATTTTATTTCAGTTAAAATATGATCCAGATTGTCTAAGAAGTCAGAAAGTTCTACTGCCAGCTTAATTTCTGTTTTTGAACTATTTTCTGCAAGAGCTGCAGACATGAATCTGCTCAGTCTTAAAAGCTCCATACTCTCAGCAATAGAGGACCCAAATAATCCCGGCAGTCCATTTAAAGCATCATACCAGCCCGGTTTATTTGCTTCCATCTCAATTCCCATTCCATAAGGATCAAGACTGGCCGCTTTATTGAGAACTAAAGTCAGCAGCTTATTGAAGAGGGTGGTAGTATATATTTCTCCCGCTTCAGTTCTTAAGGAATATGGAAATTTAATGCGGGTAGCAATTTCTTCTTTTTTAGATTGGTCTGCAGTAACTGAATTATACTGACGGGGACCATTTTCTGTTAAAAGATATTTTTGACTGCGGGGTTGAACTCTGACATGAGAATCGTAAAAAGTATAGTCAGTTTCTTCAAAAAGAAGTTCTCTTTTCTTTTCTGGATAAAGAGCCAGATAGTTTTCAATTAAATCTAGATTGTAGGTCCAGTGATCAATCCAATACCCCTCCCCAAATTTGGCTTCAGTCCAGATTACTGCTTCTTCAACAATTAAATCAATAAAATCTGTAAGTGAAGTTTTTAATTCCAGATCATGATTATCGATAAAGACAGCTATTTCACCTGGAGTAAATTCTCTGCCTAAACGCTTAAACAGTTTATCCTTTGCTTTTCCTTCAATTTTTAACATCACTTTTTGTAAGGAAAGATCATTATCTATATAAAATTTATTTCCTTCAATTACCAGCGGATTATAACCGTCAGTCTGAATTAAATCAGCAAACATTTTCAAATTATCTCTTTTCACCTCTGGATTAAAATAAAGATCAGAGCGCCTGTTCTGATTGACATCTCTAAAGTTACCATTCCCCTGAGAATAATAGTTTGGCTCTAATAGAAAGTTATTGTAATCTCTTTCTAAATCACCATGTTTACGAGAAAAAATATGATATGTCTTTTTATTTTCCTGACCCAGTGAGAGAGGAAAACCTCCCCGGAGCAGATTATCCATAAATGTCTGGCGGCTGTATGCATCAAGCTCTTTTTTGCCGCTGACTGTAAAAATATGATCTGCATAATAATTATGGATGTTTTCAGATTCGACTCTTTTTTGATGCAGATAATCTGGCTCTAAAACTTGATCTTTAATTTCACTTAACCGCTCTTGATCAGCAAGATTACCAAAAACAGAAGCTATTTCTAATTTTTCGCCTGAATTTATAGTCTTTTTAGCTGCTGCCATAGCGGCTGGAAAGCGATTTTCTAAAATCTGTTCACCCTCAAAATCAGCCAATTCTTTTCTCTCAAAACCCGGTGCTGTTTCTAAACTTGTTTTTTCAGCAAAAACAACATCCCGATCTACCAGTGGAGTCAGCAGTTCATTTTCACTATTTTTTAAAAAAGAAATATAAAAATTACCAGCTGTCAGTTCTTTTACTTCTGCCTCATCTGCTGCTGATGCACGCAGGCGGTAAAATGGTGTTTTTGATTCAAAAGAGTCAACCATAGCCCAGGCGGAAATAGTCTGACTGACTTCTTTTAAAGCTTCATTTTCGATACCGAAAGGAACTAAAATCGGCATTCCATCTAAAACTTCGATTGCTCTAGCTTCAGCTGCAGTATTTTCTACTGCTACCTCTCTTACTAAAGCACCAAAATCTTCATTGGGAAGAATATAATAATTAACTGTTGTTTTTAAATCAAGTTCAAGATTTTCTTCTTCAATTTTTAAAGAATCAGGAGCAATAATCATCTTAGTACTAATATTTTGATTAAGATTTCTAAAAGGCTCATAAACTTTATTCTTGTCTATTAATTTAATAAAAGTACGAAAACCTTTTGTAGATACATTCTGGTAGGATTTATTTGCCGGATAAAACTCCATAATTGCATTATCTTTATTACTGGAGCCAAAACTTGCAATCCCCTGACCCCGATTAACATAAAAAGCCCAGATTGGAATTCCAAACTTACCTGCTATTCCCGGCAAAAAGCTGGCAAAAGTTTTTTGCTGCTGATAGTCTTTGATTATAAACTCTCCTTTTTCATTTAAAAAATACTGATCATTCATCTTTTCCCTCCATTCTAAAATTTCGTTACGTCAAATCTAAATTTTTATAATAAATCTCAAATTTCGTTATGATTTAATCTTACTAAAAGGATTTAGTAAATACCTAAAAAAACACTTTTTAATTACTTTAAGTATAGGTTATACTCTTTATTTTGTCAAGTGAATTTTCTAATAATTTGCATAATATGTTTTTGAAGTGCTAACCTGGAACCTTTTCACTAAAGGCTCCAGGTTTTGTCTGGCTTAGCTAAAAAATTAAATCGCCTTTTTCTCTTTCCAGCTGCCCTTTTTAAACCAGATACCACCAATAATTGCACTTAATAGATTTGAGATAAACATTCCCCACCAGATACCGGTAGTTCCCAGCTGAAAGTAATTTGATAAAAGTCTGGCTAAAGGCACTCTAAAACCCCAGAGAGCGACTACTGCCAATACCATGGCAGCTACTGTATTACCTGCTCCTCTAAAAGACCCACCAATTACTATCCGGACTCCTAAAAAGCCAAAAGATAAACCAACAATCTTAAGAAAATCAACTCCAATTGCAACTACTTCAGAATTATCATTAAAAACTGAAATAATTTGAGCCGGGAAAATTTGAGTCACTAAAATTAGAACCATCATCAAACTAAAGGTCATCCCTACAGCTGTCCAGGCAATTTTTTCAGCCCGATCAGGATCATCTGCTCCCATAGTTTGGCCCACCATAGTTGTAGTTGCCATCGAAAGACCACGCATCGGCATCATCACTACTGATAAAATCCTATTTCCTATTCCATAAGCAGCAACTGCTAGAGTCCCAAATTCCGAAACTATAGCCATTAAAAATGTCATTCCCAGAGCAATTATTGACTGTTCTGCTGCCGAAGGTGTACCCAATTTAATTATTTTTTTCTGAACTTTAAGATCTGGAACTAGATTTTTAGCATATAATTTAATTCCTTTTTTCCCTTCAAATAATATATAAACTCCATATAAGCCGGCAAGGGCTCTTGCTAAAACCGTTGCAATTGCTGCTCCCCGAACTCCCAACTGCGGAAAAAACCACCAGCCTAAAATTAAAAAAGGATCAAGAATAATATTAAAAACAGTTGAAAAAACTATCATTTTCATTGGAGTTTTAGTATCTCCAACTCCCCTTAACAGAGCTGTAAAAACAAAAAAGATAAACATAAATGCTACTCCAGCAAAAATAATATCTAAATAAGCAACAGCATCTTCCATAATATTCGCCGGAGCACCTATCCAGCCTAAAATTGTTCGATCAAATATAAAGCCGGCTGCACCAAAAATTAGAGAAAGAAAAATAACTAAGATAAAAATTTGCCCCGCTACATGATCGGCCATCTGCTTATTGTCTGAACCAGTATACTGAGCAACTAATGTGGTGCCAGCAATTGTCATTCCTCCCCCAATAGAAATCAAAAGAAAAACCAGAGGAAAGCCAACAGAAATTGCTGCCACAGAATCAGCACCGAGTTTACCGACCCAGAAAGTATCAGCCAGATTATATAAAACCTGCATCGTATTGCCGACCATAATCGGCCAGGAAAGTTTAAAAAGTGTCTTTGGTATTGAATTATTTAAAATTGCTTCTCTGTTATTTATATTATTTTCTTCTTTTAAATTTTTCATATTAAGATCACCTGACTTATAAAATTATTAGGGTCTGCTTTTTAAAACTCCCCGATCCTTAAAAACTACAAAGGCTAAAACCAAAACAGCTGCTGATCCAAAACCGATTGTAACATTAAACATCACTGCCATTCCATAGTTATCAATTAAATAGCCACCTAAGAGACTGCCAATAATACCTGCAGCTCCAAAAGCTGACATCATGGCTATACTCTGAGCAGTTGTTTTTAAAGCTGCTGGTGCAACAAGCTTAACATAATAACGGACAGTTACTAGAAAAACTCCAAAAGATAGGGACTGCAGCATTCCAAAAAACAAGAAGTAAACAGGCGAAGTTGCCGCAGCTGCAACTATAAATCTGATTAAATAAAAGAAAGCAGAAAATAAAAGCAGAGAATTAGTCTTATATTTTTCCAAAAAATATTTGGCTGCAAAAAATATTGGCGCTTCACTTAAAGCATTAAAAAAGAACATATAACCAAGATCAGTAGAATCACCGCCAACTGATTTAATAATTGGTGCCAGATAAACAAAAATCATCTGATTTGGAATAAAGATTAAAAGAGTAATAAAAAGTATAAAAATATAATCTTTATTTTTAAAAAGCCGCATTATATTTTTTTCATCTAATTCAGCCTCAACTTTTTTATCTGCTCCCAACTTTAAAGCTTCTGCCTTTACTTCTCCAGCTTCTATCCCCTCTAAATCATCCTCTTTTTGTTGAAGTTCACTATAACTGTTATCTTTAATGTTGAGGGCAATTATAACTACAATAAAAATTATTACTCCATAACTTAAAAAGTGAACCTGCCAGCCAAATTTATCAATTACCTGACCAAAAACTGTAACTATAATCGCAAAACCAATTGATCCCCAGGCTCTCATAAAACCATAATTATGAGCTGTATGAACAGAGGTCTCTAAAATCCAGC
Source organism: Bacillota bacterium (assembly GCA_051746665.1). Classification (GTDB taxonomy): domain Bacteria; phylum Bacillota; class Halanaerobiia; order Halanaerobiales; family Halanaerobiaceae; genus Halanaerobium. The sequence continues at coordinate 4,751 of JBNJFG010000038.1, read as the reverse complement.
TGTCCAAAACTGACTGCTGGGGTTCCCATAAAAAACCGACAATTCCAATTGAAACTGCCAGCATTAGATCTCCATAAAAAGTTAGTGGAGTAATTACAAGTCCCATTAAAGACATAGATATAATAAATACCATTTTTCTGTTTTCCAAACGATCACATATATAACCAACAATTGGGGGTGCAATTAAGCCCATAAAAGTCCGCAAAGACATTAAAGTCCCAATTCGCATATTGCTGTAACCTAAATCACTAAGATAATAAACTAAATAAGCTCCATAAATTGCCCAGGAGCTCCAAAAGAAAAACTGCAGAAATGAAAATTCTGCTATTATTTTATACGAATTATTTGATTTTACTTTTTTAATTAATTTTTTAACCATAAATTATAGATAACGAGTACTTATTTAAAATATTTACTGCAGTTCCCGTTAACTCCTTCCTAAATTTTTCAGACAAATATAGATTATTGTTTGCAATTAAAATTATACCATATTATTTTAAATATTCGTAGGTATTTAAGCTTATTAAAATTATGAACTAAATTTATTATAATCCATAAACAAATTTAGCCGATACCAAATTTAATTGATATCGGCTAACTCTAATCTATTAATTTAATTTATCCTTTTTAATTTTTAAACAATATTTTTTTTGCTGGTATCTTCAGCACAAACTCTGCCATATACACTTGTATAGTCAGCAATAACTTTCTGATAACTGCGGTGCATCTTTTCAAAAATATGATCCCAGCTCTTTTCTAAAGCATACTTTCTTGCATTATGGGCCAGCGAATCTCTTAATTTATCATTGATAATTAATTTTTCCAGTTTTGAGCTAAACTCCGCTACATCATTATTTTCAGCTGCAAGTCCATTATAGCTGTTTAGCAAGTTCTCTTTAACACCTCCAGCAAGCACTGCAACTACCGGTAGTCCGGAAGCCATTGCTTCAATCACAACATTGCCATAGGTTTCAGTAACTGAGGGAAAAGCGAAAACATCAGCAGAAGCATAAATCTTTGAAAGTTCAAGTCCTTTTTTAAAACCTGTAAAAATAACATTCTCTGGTGCATTATTTTTTAATTTTTTCAGCTCAGGTCCATCTCCAGTAATTATTAACTCAATCTGCTCTTTATATTTTTTATTTAATTTCTTAAAACTATCCATCAATAATGACAGATTTTTTTCTCGGGCAATACGACCAACATATAAAATTGAAATCTTTTCTTCTAAATTATGCTGCTGAATAAATTTTTGATCTCTGTGCTCTGGAGAAAATAGTTCTGCATCAATTCCTCTGCCCCAGATATCTAAGTTAATAAAATCTTTTTTAGCAAGCTCATTTTTGGTTTCTTCAGAAGGACAGTAGTTTCTTAATGCCTGATCATGAAACCATCTTAAATATTTCCAGGCTGCTTTTTCTAAAAAATTTATATTATAATAATCAAGATACTGATCAAAATTGGTATGATAAGAAGCTACAATTGGAGTGTTGTTCTGACGGGCAGCATAAAGACCGGTTAAGCCAATATTAAATGGTGTTATTAAATGAATTAAATCTGGATTGAATTTTAATAACTTTGATTTAATTTTTAAATAATTTGGTAAAGAAAATTTTAATTCTGGGTAGAGAAAAAAATTTAAACTCTTCATTCTGTGAACATTTTTTTCATGAATATTATCAATCTTGGGTTCGGTTTCTGGAGCAAATACTCGATATTCAATTCCTGCTGCGGAAAAATAATTTAAAAGACGATCCAAATTTTTAGTCACACCGTTAATTTGGGGAGAAAAAGTGTCAGTAAAAATTGCAATTTTCATGATTAGTATACCTCCATTAAATTATATTATAAAGCAATTGTGAATAGTAACAGAAAAAACTAAAGCAATGATAATTCCTATTAAAATATCTGAGGGATAATGAACTCCTAAATAAATTCTCGATACGCCAACTGTTAATGCTGTAAATATAAATAAAATACTCAGCTGGGATAAAGTAAAGGAAAGGGTTACTGCTGCTGCAAAACTAGCAGTTGTATGACCAGAAGGGAAAGAATATGATTCAAAAGGCTCAATTAAATATTCCACATCTGCCAGTCTTTTATATGGTCTTTTTCTGTTTATCAATCGTTTTAATACATGTACAAAGAGGTGACTTGATATTAAAACAGCAGCTAATTCCCAGCCAAGCATTGGGTTAATATTAGGTTTTGAAATAATAAAGAAAAGAGTAAGCAGAGTTAAAAAATGCCGACCACCAAGATGGGTAATCAAAATAAAGAACTTATCAATTAGACTATTTTTTAACTTACTTTGAAAATAATAAAAAATTTGATTGTCAGCAGCAATTAATCTATTCGAAAATTTTTGCAATATACTTACCTCCCCTTATTTCTTAATCAAAGTATACAGGGTTAATGTTACGGTTATTTATCTTTTAGGTTAACATTTGATTAAATCTGAAATTATTTAATCATAATCTAAGATTAATTATGTAAAAGTTTTCTGTTTAAAAAAATAATGAAGCCGCCAATAATTAAAGCCAGATAATAACTGATAAATCTCCAAATGAAAATTGCAATCAAAAGCTGCTCTTTTACAAAAAAGAAAGCAAAGAAATAATAAAAACTAATTTCTGCTCCTCCTGATGCTCCAGGTATTGGCACAAATGAAGTTATCATAATTACAAAAGCTGCAGCTGCAATAATTGTCAAAATATTTACCCCACTCAAATTGAAACTGCGGTAAACAAAATATGGAATAATAAAAAAGAAACTGAGTTGGCTTAAAGTAAAAATCGAGATTTTAAAGAGCATCTTTTTTCTCTGTTTTAAAAGTTCTAAATCCTGATGAAAGAGTTTAATCTGCTCATTTACTATTTTCTCCCAATAATGATAGTCTTTTATTAGATTTATTTTATTTAATAATCTGAGTCCTCCAATTAAAATATATTCTTTTGCTTTTTTATGCTTCGAAAAAATGTATAAACCTAAAACCACACTCAAATTAACTGTAAAACCAATAAATATCAAATAAAAAAAATTTATTGATCCATTCTCAAAAAAAGACTTTTTAAAAATTATTAAGAAAAAAGAATAAAAAATAAGTATCAGCTGATAGACAATAAATTTGATCATTAAAATTGAAGCTGCTGAGCCAGATTTTAAATTCTGTTTATTTAATGTATATAATTGAGCAGGCTGGCCGCCAGAAGCAAAAGGAGTTATTATATTAAAAAATTGTCCTATCATTGTTACTTTAAAAGCTTTAAAAAGGCTGTAATCTCCAGCCAGAGACAATATTATTATCTGTAAAATCTTAGCTTCAGAAATCCAGTAGCTTAAAACAGAAATCAGAGCCAAGCTCAACCAAATATAATTTAAATTTTTAAAAGCTAAGATAAATTTATCTAAATCAATTTGAAAAAAAGTGTATATTAAAAATAAAAGAGCAGAAAATATTATCGCCAGCAGAGAATATTTGTTTATTTTCAATCTAATGCACCTTGCTCTGATGAATTTCTTCGTAAAATTTCTGCCACATATATAGAACATGCTGTTTAGAATAATGTTGATTTCCAGACTCAGAAATATTTTTTGCTTCTTGATAGTAATCCTGGTCCTTAATTAATCTTTTTAGTTCTTCCGCAAATCTCTGATTGCTGTCGGCACTTAAATAATAACCTGCAAGAATTTCTTTATATAATGGTATATCCCTTAAAAGCAGAGGTAGATGGCAGCTCATCGCCTCCAAAATTGACATTGGGAAAAGTTCATTATAAGAAGGCATAAATAAAAGATCTGCAGTATTATAAAGATCATTCATTTTTTCTCTAGCAATAATCCCTGTAAATTCGATGTTTGCTGGAGGTTGATCTACAATTTCCTTTAGTTTCTGATAGCCACTTGTTATTCTGCCAAAAGAAAATCCCCCAGCCCAGATAAACTTTAACTCTGGAAACTCTTTTGCAAGCTCAACAAAGTCCAGCACCCCTTTTCTATTTTGAATCTGACCAACACCGAGGACTACAAACTTATCTGCTGCTATTTCTCTTTCTTTTCTGATAGCTAGTTTTTTCTTTTTTTGATAGGGATAAAAATTATCATTTGAAACATAGTTTGGAATATAGTAAATCTTTTCTCTTTCAATACCATATTTGACTAATTTCTTGATAAAAAAAGGATTAACTGTAACTAAATAATCCATACTCTTGTAGAATTTAATTATATACTTAAAGAAAATACTTTCCACCAAAGCTGGAAAATCTAGACTTGAATCAACAGTTTCCGGTAAAAAATGAACATAAGCGACTGAAACACCTTTTCGTTTAAATAATTTTGACAAAAAATAGTGTTTTAAATCAATGGTATGAAAATGGGCAATATCAACATCAAAGAGTTTATTTATTATAATTTCAAATTTTTGAGGCAGCTCTTTAACCAAACTAACTTGTTCTCTGTAGGCAGACGCAACACCCTGACCTTCAACCTTTTCCGCAGAAGAAAACATAGATACTTTAATTTTTGAATTATTTATCATAAAAACCTCCATTAAATTTATTTTATCTATTCATAGCCATATTTTTTTTATTCATTAGCTTCAATAATTTTTAATCTAGTTTAAGAATATCAGCTCTTCTTTAAATTTATGTATCAAATACTTTAATATAATGTAAAAAGACAGCTAAAACTCAAAATAAAGAGTTTTAGCTGCCTAAATCATCAAATTTATTTAATTTTCTCTTGCATCAATA
>JBNJFG010000037.1:0-20309 GCA_051746665.1 Bacillota bacterium | reverse complement strand
CTTCAGTACTGTCATTCTGGTTATCATTATTATCGTTATTAGCTTTTTTAACCATTTAAATTCCTCCTCAATGCATAATGCCTGACACAATCACTAATTATAACACAAATATTGTTGAAATGAAAGTCTTGATTCAAATTAATTAAAAAAATCTTCAATTTTAAGTTTTGTCAAATTAGATTTTCGCTTTTGATTTAATTCATTATAAATATCCTGCATTTCTTTGTCGACAAAGATATCTTCTATTTTTATTTTATTTTTTATAAAATTAAATTTATATAAATCCCATAAATTCAAAGTTTCTACTGCTTTTTGTGGAATATATTTTCCTTCATTACTTTCAGCAACCAGTTTATTCTTTTTTAATTTGTTTAAAACATTTTTTAAATTTTCTGCAGGAACTTTAATTCTTTTTTGTATTTGAGAAAAATCAAGAGCATCTTCATTTTTGTTATTAAAGTTTTTATATAAGCTTACTAAAACTGCAATTGGAACTAGCGTATCTAAATTATGATATAAATTATTATCTCTTTTTAAATATTTAAGTTTATCTCTATTTTGAAAAACATATGATATCACAGCACCCAATAAAGCAATTAGCCAGATTAAATAAAGCCAGATCAGAAAGAATGGGAAAAATGAAAGCGATCCATAGATCTGTCTTTCATAACTGTAAGCAATTACATTTTGAACATAAACTGCATAAAGATTTTTGCTCAAGATAAAAAGTGTTCCACTAAAAAGCCCGGAAATTAGTGCTGAAAGAGGTTCAACTTTAGTGTTGGGAATAAAATAATAAGCTAAAATAAAGATAAAAAAGTTTAATGAAAAAAGAAAATAACTAAATAGATTGTTTTGACTAACTTTGGCATCTTCCAGCCACATTCCAAGATAACGTTCAATTATAAGAAAGGTCATACTTGATAAAAGTGTTATTATAAAAGTTCCTAAAGTAATAAATGTCCAGAAAGCAACAAATCTCATTATTATATCTCTATGATCTTTAACATTCCAGATTTGATTAAAGGTAACTTCAATCCTGGCCAGCATAAATACAATTAACATTACAAGAGAGAAAAAACTAATTGCACCTAGCTGTTCTATATCAACATTAAAAATATACATTTCCAGATATTCTAAAATAGTTTCGCCAGTCCCTGCAGCTAAATTATTTAATAATACTGACTGCAGCTGATGATAAATTGAATCAAATCTCTCAAAAAAATCAAATAATGTCATAATATAAAATAAGAAAAGCAGAAAAGGAACTATAGATAGCAGAGTCATATAGACCATACCCATTGCCTGTATTAAAATATCGTTTTTTTTGGATTCTTGAAAAACTTTTCGTAAGAAAAGCCATAACTGAGAGTTATAAATTTTTGAATTTTTAATATCATTTTCTATTTCTTTAATTTTACTTTTTATTTCCATAGATTATTACATCCTTTAATTTTTAATTCTGCTGTCTATATATTATATTCTTTAAATACAAAAAATCTCCTTCTCTGAATTAAAAATAAATATTTGCTATAGCAATAATTTTTGTTATAATTGAACTAAGTAATATAAAAATAAAAAGGGGGATTAAGCATGAATAAGCTTAAAATAGGAATCTTATTAATTACAGTTGGAATTTTTATGCTGCTCAATACTTTTAGTTTAGTCAGCGATAATATTTTCCTTTATCTTTTAAGTGCTGGTTTTTTGATAACTTATATTATGCTGGGCGCTAGAGATCATTTTAGAAATATAGGTTTTTTAATATCTGCTTCAATTTTATCTTTTATAGCATTATCTTCTGATCTGCAGAAAATTGACTTTATAAATAATCTTGGTGGGGGAGTCTTTTTTATATTGCTTGGAATATCTTTTTTAGTAATTTTATTTCACAGCAGTGCTTTCGAAAATTGGGATTGGCCTCTATATCCTGCAGGAACTTTAATATTTTTCGGGGCTTTTGTAATTTTTCTAGATAATAGTAAGTTTATGCAAAATCTAAATTATCTAAATTATATAATCCCAATTTTATTAATTGCTTTTGGATCCCTGTTTATATATCTAAGAGAAAATAAAGAATAATTCTGAATATTATTACTATAGTCGGTAATTAGATTTTATCCGATTATTATGGTATACTAGATAAGAATATAAATAAATACAAAGTTTTAAAAGCTTTTGTGCACATTATTTTTAAGGGCTAAAAATACTTTATTAATAACTTCTACCTAACTTAGGTAGAATTTTATTAAATATAAATACTTTACATTATTAAAGGATTAAAGAAGGGAGATTAAAGAATGCCGAAAAAATTTAAAAGAGTTTTAGTGGCCAATCGTGGAGAAATAGCAATTCGAGTAATTAGAGCCTGCAAGGAGTTGGGCATTAGAACGGTAGCAATTTATTCTGAGGAGGATAGGACAGCCCTCTTTAGAACAAAAGCAGATGAAGCTTATCAAATAGGAAATAATAAAGGACCAATTGAGGCTTATCTGGCTATTGATGAAATTATTGACTTAGCCTTAAAAAAGGATGTAGACGCAATTCATCCAGGTTATGGATTTTTATCTGAAAATCCTGAATTTGTTCGTCAGTGTGAAGCGGCTGGAATTAAGTTTATTGGACCTGATGCTGAAGTAATGGAGAAGTTAGGAGATAAAATCAAGTCTAAAATTATAGCACAGGAATTTGGAGTGCCGGTAATACCAGGTTTAGAAAAACCTATTAAAAAAGAAGACGAGATTAAAAAGTTTGCTGAACATCATGGTTATCCATTGATGCTCAAAGCTGCCGCTGGTGGTGGTGGAAGAGGTATGAGAATAGTTCGATCTGATGATGAATTGATCTCTCAGTTTAGAGATGCTCGAGAAGAGGCACGCAAAGCTTTTGGAGTTGAAGATATTTTTGTAGAAAGATATCTTGAAAATCCTAAACATATAGAAGTTCAGATTCTTGGAGATGAGCATGGTAATCTCGTACATTTATTTGAGAGAGATTGTTCTATTCAGAGACGCCATCAAAAAATTGTAGAGTTTACACCCGCAATTGCTTTAAGTGATCAAAAACGTCATGAAATTTTACAGGATGCTCTAAAATTATGTGAGGGTGCTGGTTATAAAAATGCTGGTACAGTAGAATTTTTAGTTGACAAGTATAATAATCATTATTTTATTGAAGTTAATCCCAGAATTCAGGTTGAACACACCGTTAGTGAAATGGTAACTGGAATTGATATTGTACAGAGTCAGGTTTTAGTTGCGGAAGGATATAAACTGGATTCTGAAGAAGTTAATATACCTTCTCAGGAGTCTATTAAGGTTAATGGATATTCTATTCAGTGTAGAGTTACAACTGAGGATCCTGCAAATAACTTTATTCCTGATACAGGACGTTTAGACCATTATCGTACAGGTTCAGGTTATGGAATCAGACTTGATGGTGGTAATGGATATACAGGAGCAGTAATTAATCCATATTATGATAGTCTATTGGTTAAAACTATATCCTGGTCTAGAACTTTTACAGATGCTATCAGCAAAGCAATGCGTTCAATTGAAGAAATGAAAGTTCGTGGTGTAAAAACTAATGCTTCATTTTTAATTAATGTTTTAAACCACGAGGACTTTAAAAATGGAATCTGTGACACAGGTTTTATTTCTAATAACCCTGAGCTGCTTGATGTTACACCAGGTTCTGACCAAGAACAGAAGATTTTAAGCTATCTTGGAGAAAAAATTGTTAATGAAACAAGAGGTCATAAACCAGATTTTGATGTACCAAAAGTACCAGAATTTGAAAAAATTGATGGTCTAGAAGGTACAAAACAAATATTAGATCAAGGTGGACCTGAAGCAGTTGTAGAATGGATTAAAAATAAGGAAGAAATTCTTTTAACTGATACAACTTATAGAGATGCACATCAGTCATTGATGGCAACTAGAATGAGAACAGTTGATATGGAAAAAATTGCAGAAGCTACCTCTCATTTAGCTAAAAACTTATTTTCACTTGAGATGTGGGGAGGAGCAACTTTTGATGTTTCTTACAGATTTCTTAAAGAATCTCCCTGGGAAAGAATTGAGCGTTTACGTGAAAGAATACCAAATATTTTATTCCAGATGCTTTTAAGAGGATCAAATGGTGTAGGATATAAAAACTACCCGGATAATGTAATCCGAAATCTAGTAGCAGAAGCTTCTGAAGCTGGAATTGATGTTTTTAGAATTTTTGACTCTCTTAACTGGCTGCCGGGAATGGAAGTTTCCGTTGATGAAGTAGTTAAACAGGGTAAAATCGCAGAAGTTTCAATGTGTTATACCGGTGATATATTAGATGATAAAAGAAAAAAATATGATTTAGATTATTATGTAGAACTTGCAAAAGGTATTGAAGAAATGGGAGCTCATATTTTAGGAATTAAAGATATGGCAGGACTATTAAAACCATATGCTGCATATGAATTAATTAAAGCTTTAAAAGCTGAAATATCTATCCCAATCCATTTACACACCCATGATACAAGTGGTAATGGTGGTGCAACTCTCTTAATGGCTGCCGAAGCTGGTGTAGATATTGTAGATACTGCTTTTAATACAATGGCAGGTTTAACAAGTCAGCCGCCAATGAACTCAATTGTGGCAGCTCTTACTAATACCTATCGTGATCCAGAAATGAATATTGAAGATATTCAAAAGATATCTAATTACTGGGGTGCCGTGAGACCAGTCTACTCTCAGTTTGAATCAGAATTAAAGTCTGGGACTGCAGAAATTTACAAATATGAAATTCCTGGAGGTCAATATTCCAATCTGAAACCACAGGTAGCAAGTGTTGGCTTAGGTCATCGATTTAAAGAATTTAAAGAAATGTACCGTAAAGTTAACTTTATGTTAGGGGATATACCAAAGGTTACTCCATCTTCTAAAGTTGTAGGAGATATGGCAATCTTTATGGTTAAAAATGATTTAACACCTGATAATATTTGTGAGGAAGCTAAAAATATGGCTTTCCCTGATTCTGTAGAAGCTTACTTTAGAGGAATGCTTGGTCAGCCTCCTGGAGGTTTCCCAGAAGATTTACAGCAGATTGTTCTTAAAGGTGAAGAGCCAATAACAGTTAGACCCGGTACTTTACTTGGAGAATATGATTTTGAAGCTGCAGAAGCTGAACTAAAAGAAGAATATGATTTTGAACCAACTCAAAAAGATCTTTTAGCATATGCATTATATCCTAAAGTTTATAAGGATTATTTAGATTACCTTGAAGAATTTGGTGATTTAAGTCATATGGGAAGTGATGTTTATTTCCATGCTCTGCGTGAAGGAGAAACAAGTGAAATCAAAGTTGAAGAAGGTAAAACTCTTGTTGTTAAACTTCTAGAAATCGGAAAAGTTGATGATCAGGCTTACCGCAGGCTTGCTTTTGAGGTTAATGGGTTTAGAAGAGAAATTAAAATTTATGATGAAGCAAGTACAGCTAAAGCTGATTCAGCTGTTAAACAGATAGCTGATCCTAACAATGAAATGGAAATCGGAGCCAGTCTTCCCGGCAATATTGTAGAAATATTAGTAGAAGAAGGGGAAGAAGTTAAAGAAAATCAGAGTTTAGTTATTATGGAAGCTATGAAAATGGAGACCAATATAACAGCTCCTGCAGATGCTGTTGTTACAGCTATTCATGCTAAAGCAGGACAGCAGCTTGAATCTGGAGAACTTATTTTAGAATTAGAATAACTTAAAGTATCCAAAGATAATAATTTGCTTTTAAATACCCGCTTGTATTCTTTAATATTAATTAGAATACAGGCGGGTTTTCTTTTTTTAAGTATTTTACTGCTTTTTAAATTCATTTGATTATGTTAAAATAATATTAGAAGAAGTTAGACAAACTTTAAAAAATTAAATAATAGAAAGAAAGGGGGAAGAGATATTATCTAATTAGATAATTATCTCAAATTTATGTATCATAAAAAAACAAGTCTTGGTCTGGATGAAAATATCGAGTCGATAATAGCCTATGCAGGTATCTGGGTAACAGGTTTGATTTTTTTATTTATAGAAAAAGAAAACAACCATGTTCGTTTTCATGCGATGCAGTCTTTAATCACCTTTTTTTCCTTGTTTATAGTTTCTTCTTTAATTTTAGTAATTCCGGTGATCGGAATTATTATTTCTTCATTAATAACATTTGTCGGAACAATTCTCTGGTTTCTGCTGATGTATAAAGCCTATAATGGTGAAATATACAAACTTCCTTTTATTGGGGATATGGCTGAAGAAATAATCTTTGGAGAAAGTTTTGAAAAAAACGAATAAATATTATTTAAAATGGAATTAATTTATTATATGCTAAAAAAAGCCTGCAGTAATTACTGCAGGTTGTTTTATGAAATTATTTATTTTTGTGATTGTTAGAATTACCAGGAGACGGTCTTTGAGGATCAGCATTTTCTGCATTATTATGTCCTCCAGAATTACCAGGAGCATCCTGATCTCCATTGCCAAAACCATTATTTCCTTTTTTAGGTGGATCAGGCTCTTCAGGGTCTTCCGGTTCCTCACCAGGACCAGGACCAGGATCAGGATCAGGATCATCAATTGCAATTGCTAATACTGAAAGCGAGATACTAAAAATCATTACCAAGATCAAAAATACTGCCAGCAAAATACTCAACTTTTTCATAAGATAACCCCCTTTTAATAAAGTCTAGACTTTTCAGGAGGAGATCTGGCAGCCTGGCGGCCCATTATTGGGTCCATAGCTTTGCGCAACATTTTAAATGTTTTGCTTTTAAACTTTCTCCTATAATTAAATTATAATCCTATTTTTTAAAACTGTCAATTAATTATTTTCTTAAATAATTTACAGGATTTAATTCTTTTATATAGAAATGTTAATAGTAAGAATAAAAATAAAAAAAAGGGGAATAAAATGTTAAAACCATCTAAAAGATTTGTTTATTTTACAATTCGTTTTATTCTTGTCCATGTATTAACCTACATATTTATTGGAGTCATCTTTAAAAGTTTTCAAAATTATGCTGATCTCTTTATTAATATAGAAGAATGTTTTAACTTTAGATCTTCCGGATCAACTATATTTAGGATGGCATCTTTCTGGCAAATTTTTAGAGGGGCTTTTTTTGCACTTATTTTATATCCTTTTTATAATACCATTATTAAAAGTGATTATGCCTGGTTAAAACTATTTTTGTTAATCTGGGGCTTTTCCTTGATTGGTTCTGCTGCTCCCATACCGGGCTCTATTGAAGGCTTAATCTATACAAAAATTACTTTAATAGAACATTCGGCGGCATTTATTAAATTTACAATAGAAATATTTGTTTTCAGCTGGTTTTTTGTTAAATGGGAAAATAGAACTGAAAGAGATTACAGCTAGATTTGGAGGCTATAATGTCAAAATCAATTAAATTTATTCATACAGCAGACATACATTTAGGTAAAAAACTAAGCTGTAATAGTTCAAAAAATAGTGAATTAGAAAATCTTTTCACAGAAGCAACTGAGCAGGCTTTTAAAAACTTAGTTGATCTGGCTGTAAGAGAAGCTATTGATTTTATTTTAATTGCTGGTGATCTTTATGATAGAGAAGCTAGATCAATTAAATCTAGTCGTTTCTTTTTGGAACAGTGTCAGCATCTAAAAATGAATGATATAGAAATTTACATTATATCTGGTAACCATGATCCAGCCGGAGTAGAAAATGAAGTTTTTGAGCTACCTGAAAATGTAAATTATTTTTCTAGCGAAAATGTCGAAACTATAAAATATAAAAAAGATAATAAACTGGCTGCTAGAATTCTTGGTCAGTCTTACAGGCAGAAGTTTGAAAACAGAACGATGTATAATTATTACACTGCTCCTGATCAATCTGTTTTTAATATTGCCTTACTTCATACTGCTTTAAATAAAGATAATAATCGTTATGTTCCGGTCAATAAAAGTGAATTGCTGACTAAAAATGAAATTCATTATTGGGCGCTGGGACATATACATCAATATCAAAAAATCAACCAAAAACCTTCAATAAATTTTTCAGGAACTCTGCAGTCTCATAATATAAGTGAGCAGGGCAGCAAAGGAGCAATATTAGTAGAGGTTGATTCTAATTTGAAAATTAAAGAAAATTTTATTCCTCTGGCACCTGTTATTTTTAAAGAAACTGTAATAGATCTAGAAAAAGAAAATAGGCTTGATAACATTACTGATTTAGAGCAGTTAATTAGTAACAATTTAGCAGAATTATTGAATGAAATTAAAGCTAAAAACGAATCAAGAAAATATAAAATTAAGGCAGTTATAACAAGGTTAAATATTATGGGCAGAACCCCTGTACATCAATATGCAGCTGATAACAGAGACGAATTAGAAGAAACTTTACTGGAAGAAATGAGAATTAAATTCAGCAAAGAAAGTCCTTCACTCTGGCTTCACTCTCTAATATTACAAACAGCTAAGCCCTTAGAAAATTTAGAAGAACTTAAAAAAAGCAGTCAACTTTATCAAAATGTTGACCAATTAATAAATGAAATTTTAACTGATGATAAGCTGAATAAAGAATTGCTAGCAGAATGGGGCCAAATCTGGCAGGGAGATGAAAATGCTGAAGATAGGTCAAACCACAGATTTTATCCCAATTCAAAAATTCAGAAAAACATTTTAAAAGAAGTTGAAAAAATAATTATATCTGAGTTAATAGAAGGCGGAGATTAAATGTTTTATAAGAATATTTATATTCGGGATTTTGGAATATTTAATAACCAAAATCTGAATGATATTTCAAAAAATTTAGTAGTAATCGGTGGTAAGAATAGAGCAGGCAAGAGTACTTTTTTGAAACTTCTACGTCATCTGCCATATGGTTTACCTCAAAATGATTCGATTCCGCCAGCAGGTAATCAATATTATATTGAAGCTGAAATTGAAAGAGAACATAAAGACTATAAATTGTTTTTAAATGGTTATGCTGAACCAGCAATTATTGATCAAGAAAAAAATGAAATTGATTCTGCTGAACTCTTTAATCATTTAGATCAGTTTAGTTATCAGCAGTTATATACAATTAGTTTAAACGAACTTCAAAAGTTATCTAAGATTGCTAATGGCAAAAAGAAAGAAAAACGTCTTTATTCTGTTTTGATGGGAGCAGGACTTTCAGAATTGGTTAAAGTGCCAGAACTTGCAGACAAGTATTTTAATTATGCTAAAAATATTGGCGGTGTTCTGGGAGATCCTTCTGTTGCCAATTTTAAACCATATTATAATGAAATTAAAGAAGCAGAAGAAATAAGAGATCAAGCCCTTTTAGAAATAAAAGAATTTAATAGAAAAAGAGAAGAATTAAAAAAGGCTGAGCAAAAATCAGAAAAAACAAAAGATAATATTGCCTACCTTGAAGACCGTATATTTATTTTGGATCTTTTAAAAAACAATTATTCTACGCTTAATGATGTAGAAAAGTTAAAACTTAAATTAGAGCAGTCTACAGCAGTGAATAATGATATTAATTTTATAAATTTAGATAAAATATCTGATTATAAACAAAAGCTTAATTTAAAAAAAGATGAACTACAGACTTTTAAAAATGAGTTAATTAAAAATATCAAAAATAATAAATTAGAGTCTTTTGTAAATTTTATAAAAGCAAAAAATATTAAAATAAGTAATTATCAGCAAAAAATTGATTTATTAAATGAAAAAATAAAAAATTTTAGCACTCAAAATAGTAAAATAAATAAGGAATATCAAAATTTAATTTCAGAGTGCAATAATTTAAATTCCAACTGGGAAAATCCTTTAATTAACTTAAATGAAATTAACTTAGATTTATTAAATCAGGAGAATTTAAATAATAGTTTAAGAAAAAATGAAGAATTAAAATCTAAGATAAATAATATCAAAAATCAAATTGATGAATTAGAATTAAAAATCGAAGAAATTGAAACAGAAATTGATGATATTAATTATAAAAAGCCAGCTTCTATTTTGAAAAAAACTTATTCTATTTTAGCTTTATCAATAATTGTCTTGGCATCATCTTTTTTTATCAACTACAGTCAAATTACTTATTTTTCTTTGATGATAGCTTTTACCGCTTTTATATATTATAATTCTAATTATAAGAGTTCTAAATTAGAAAAAGAAAAATCAGATAAACTTAAAAATAATTTGATTCAAAAAGATAATAAATTAAATGCTTTAAAGGCACAATTAATAGAAAAAAAACATGATTTAAAACTGAATAGAAAAAAATTAGTAGAGTTTGCTCAATCATTACAAATTAAAAACGCTGATAAGCAGCAGGAATTTAGCTATTTAAAGTCTTATTTTTTAGAAATTAAAGATAAAAAAAGAAGATATAATAACTTAAAAATAGATGATAAAGCAAATGATAAACTTAAAGAAGAAATAATTAATGATTTAGAAAATATATATGAGCTGATAAAAAAAGCAGATGATTTTTACAAGCAAAACTTTAATATTATGACAATCAAAATTGATCAAACTGATCAATTAATTAAGCAGGCAGAATATTTATTTAAAGATTTAGGATTATTAGCTAAACTAAAAAAAATAACTGCTGATTATGTTGATCAACAAGAGGACTTAAAACTTTTAATTAATGATATTGAAAAATTTTTAAATGATTTTAAAAAAGAAAAAAAGCTTGAAGTTAACGAAGTAGATATTGAACTTAGATTAGATAATTATTATAAAAAAGCAGAACAGGCTGCTGAATACAAAAACCTAAAAGAAGAATATCAAAATAAAAAATCTCAATTAGAATATACCTTAGAGGCCTCAGATAAAATTAAAAAAACTCTAAGTAACTTAGAGCCAGCTGCTGATTATTATCCTAGTTTTTTAAAACTCTATAGAAATTTTTCATCACTAACAGCTGTTGAACAAGAAAAAAATAATCTGACTAAAGATTTAATTTCTTCACAAAAACAAAAAGAGAAATTAGAAGCAACAATAACTACTTTAAGAAATGATATTAAAGCACTTGCTAGTTCTACAAAAATAGAAAATGCTCAAACAAAGATTAACCAGGCTCAAAATAATTTAGAGAAAAAGGCTATAAGATATGCTGTTAATAAGAGTGTATATTTTATTTTAAAAAAATTAAGAGCGAGAATGGTAGAAAAAGCAGAAACCGAACTATTAAAACCTGCTTCAGATATACTGGCTAAAATTAGTAACCGGTATTATCAAAAATTAGAAACCGCAGATGACCTCGAAAGTTCAGAGTTTAAAACTATTACTGCTGAAGGTAAAGAGTTTAATAGTGTAAATCAGTTAAGTCGTGGAAGTTTAGAACAGCTTTTTTTAGCAGTAAGAATTAGTAGGATTAAGGAAATAAAACCTCATTTACCGCTTGTTTTAGATGATTCGTTAGTTAATTTTGACAGCGATCATTTATATAATACAGCTGATATAATTACTGATTTAGCAAAAGAACATCAGATATTTGTATTAAGTTGTCATCCACATTTAATTAAATATATAAGTGAGCTTTCTAATTCTGTTCAGTATTGGAAGTTAGAATCTGGAGAATTTGAATTAAGTGACAGTAAAAATTTAATATCTCATTTAAGTCTTTAAATATTTAATCTTAATAATTAAATATCTAATTTCAATACTTAAACATTAGTGAAGTTCATAAAATATCTTATAACTAAATTAAAAAGAAAAATAAATAAGTTATTTGAAAGAGGTGAACAGATGGAAAAGAAAATTGATAATATAAAAGAAGAAATTAATAACTATTTGAATCAAGATAGAAATGTAAAAGAAGATTGGATTGAAGATAATCATCCAATTGATATTGCTGAGGCATTATCAGAATTAGAAGCTTCTGAGATTAACAATTTTACTAAATTATTAGAAACTGAAGATCTTGCTGATATCTTTGAAGAATCCGAGAAAGATTTACAGATTGATATATTAAAAAGTAAAAGTTCTCAAGAAATAATAGATATTTTTTCTCATATGGCAGCTGATGATATAACAGATATCTTAGGTTTATTAACTATTCAAAAACGCAAAGAATTATTGCGGCATATGAAACAGGATGACGCATTAGTAGTGAAAAACCTGCTGGGATATGATAAAGAGTCAGCTGGTGGTATTATGACCACTGAATATCTTTTATTAAATAAAAACCTAACAACAACAGAGGCCCTGAAAAAAATTAAAACTATTGCTCCTGACACAGAAATTATAGACACTATTTTTGTTTCTGATGATAGTAAAAAATTAGTTGGAAGTGTAGATCTAAGAGATATTTTAAGTTCTGATGATGATAAAATTCTAGAAGAATTAATGGATGATAACATTGTTAAAGTTACAGCAGATGTTGATCAGGAAATAGTTGCCCAACAGGTAGCAAAATATGACTTAACTGTAATCCCTGTTATAAATAAAAATGGTATATTAATCGGAATTATAACTGTTGATGATATTATTGATGTTATAGAAGCTGAGAACACAGAAGATTTATATAAAATGCATGGTGTGGATGAGGAAGAAAGATCTGACACAACCTTGATGCAGTCGATTAAAAGCAGAATGCCCTGGATGTTTATTAATCTGGCGACAGCTTTTCTGGCTACATTTACAGTTGCTATGTTTGAAGATGTTATTGCTCAGGTTGCTGCACTGGCTGCTGCAATGCCAATAGTTGCTGGAATGGGTGGGAATGCTGGAACTCAAACGCTTTCTATAGTAATCAGAGGTATAGCTTTAGGGGAGATTGATTTTAAAGATAATTGGAAGCTTTTATTTAAGGAAGCCATGGTTGGTATTATTAACGGTGCTGCTACTGGTTTAGTTACCGGTTATATCTTATATTTAATGTATGGGAATTACTATCTGGGAATGATAATATTCTTTGCTATGATATTAAATTTATTAATAGCAGGTATGTTTGGTTTTTTAATTCCATTATCACTTCAGTCTCTCGGTATTGATCCTGCTTTAGCTTCAGCAATATTTTTAACCACTGTGACAGATGTCTTTGGATTCTTTGTCTTTTTAGGACTTGCTCGAAGCTTTTTAATTTATTTAATATAAGTTAAATAATTTTTTTATTGGAATAAAATATCAATGTGCGAATATATCAAATATATAAACTTTGATCTATTTTCGAATATATAAAGGGTTTTTTGTTTAAATCTTGAAATTATAATAGGGAAAGAAAAATAATATATAAATGAGGTGCTATATTAAAAGTGGAAGATACGACAATAACTAAGATACCATTTGGACAATTAGGGATTATTGTCCATGAAAGCTGTAAAGAGTTAGGGCAAAAGGTTGATGATTACATTGTTGAAAGAAGAAAAGAGGAGTTTGCTAATAGCTGCAGTGAATATCATTTAGAAGAAATCAAGGATTCATATATCATTGATAGTGAGATAATTCGCTTTGCTAATGGGGAAGCTAAGGCACATCTTAAAGAAACAATTAGAGGTAAAGACATTTATCTTTTAGCTGATATAGGTAACTATAGTGTTACTTATAATATGTTTGGACATGAAAACAGAATGAGCCCTGATGATCATTTTCAGGATATTAAACGCTTAATTTCTGCTATTGCAGGTAAAGCCAGAAGAATTCATGTTATTATGCCGCTTTTATATGAAAGCCGTCAGGATAAAAGAAATAGTCGAGAATCTTTAGACTGTGCTATGGCTTTACAGGAATTAGAAAATTTAGGTGTTGAAAACATTTTTACATTTGATGCACACGAAACAAGAGTTCAAAATGCTATTCCACAAACCGGTTTCGAAAGTTTACATTCTACATATCAAATTATTAAAGCAATGAATAAAGTAAATGAAGAAATTTGTTTTGATAAAAATGAAATAATGGTAATTTCTCCTGATACTGGTGCAATGGACAGAGCAATTTATTATGCAGGTGTATTAGGACTCGATGTTGGTTTATTTTATAAAAGAAGAGATTACAAAAAGATTATTGACGGTAGGAATCCAATTATTCAGCATGAATATATGGGAGCAGAAGTAGCAGGAAAAGATATATTAATTGTTGATGATATGATTGCTTCTGGGGGATCTGTTTTTGATATTGCAAAAGAGTTAAAAAAGAAAAACGCAAGAAATGTTTATGTAGCAGTTTCTTTTACCTTTTTTACAAATGGGATTGAGAAAATGAATGAATACTATGAAAAGGGTTATATCACAAAATTATTCTCGACCAATCTTACTTATGTTCCTCAAAAGTTCAAAGATGCTGATTGGTTTGAAGAAGTAGATATGTCTAAATTAATTTCTCTGCTTATTGATACCGTAAATTATGATGATTCAGTAAGTCCAATTTTAGATGCAACAAATAAGATTAAAAATATTCTTGGAGAATAAATGGTGAGTAATATGAATAAATATCCTTCTGATAATAAAAAACTTATGAAAAAAATAGAAAATCAAATCAAAAATAATGCATTTGGCGCGTTTTTTGGATTAATTGTCGGAGATGCTCTGGGAGCTGCTGTCGAATTCAAAACCAGAGACACCTTTGAAAAGTTAACTGATATGAGGGCAGGTGGTCCTCATGATCTAGATGCTGGTTATTGGACTGATGATAGTTCAATGGCACTCTGTCTTGCAGAAAGTTTAACTGAAAAAGGTTTCAATTTAGATGATCAGCTGCAGAGGTATAGCAAGTGGTATCGAAATGGTTATTTAAGTTCAACCGGAAACTGTTTTGATATCGGTAATAATACAGCAAATTCTCTTGAACATTATGAAAAAAATAAAGAACTTCCACCAAACAGAGAAATGGCAGCTGGTAATGGTTCTTTAATGAGATTAGCTCCAGTACCAATTTATTTTAGGAATGATTTTAAAGAAGCTGTTGAATATTCTGGGAAAAGTTCTTTAACAACTCATAACAATCAGATGGCTATAGATAGTTGTAAATATTTAGGAGCCTTAATCCAACAGTTTATTAATGCAAGAATTAAAATGGACGCTTTTAAAATTAAAGTTATCAAAGAAACAGCGTTAGATTTAAATTTAACAAATAAAGTTATTGAATCAATAACTGGATCTTTTGAAAAAAATAGAGATGAAATTAAGTCTGATGGTTTTGTAATACATACTTTAGAAGCCAGTCTCTGGTCATTTTTAAATACGGATTCCTTTGAGCAGGCAGTATTATTAGCTGCTAATCTTGGTGATGATGCAGATACTACAGCAGCAGTCACTGGACAGCTTGCAGGAGCCTATTATGGTTTTAGTTCAATTCCAGAGAAATGGCTTAATAAATTAGCTGATTATTCATTACTTAAAGATATTGCTGAAAAATTATATAATAGTTAAAACTAAACTCCCGAATTAATTCGGGAGTTTGTTTTTTAATAATTAATTTTTTTTGCATATTTAGAACCTAAATAAGGTATTAGAATAATTTGAGCAGAAATTAAGCCTATATTATCCTTTTGCTGATCAATAGCCAATACTAATAAAAAATGCTCTATAAAACCATATCCAATTAAACCAACTATAATACCTGCTAAATAGATAAATATGTTTAGTAAATACCATAAATATTTAGGCATCCTATAACGATATTTTTTAAACCATTTGCTTAAATTATAAGCCCCCCAAAAAGATGAAAGTGCTATATAAGCAAAAATTAAAGCTGTAAAGAAAATAGCTATTTTTGAAAAAGAAAGTAAAAAAGCAAAGATAATTCCTATAGTAAAGCCAATAATTGCAATAAGAGTTGCTTTTCTACCCAAATTTAAATAATAAAGATCCTGATTATACATCATTTTGTTTTCACACCTCAAATCTAACTATTTTTATCAATTATAGAACTAATGTATTTAAAAATCAAATTTAATGTTGTTTTCTTGATATATTCAGTCAGATATATTATTATATCATATAGAATAAGAATTGTTTTAAAAATAATATTTTAATTAAAAAAGATGGGGTGAGTTTTATGAAATATAGAAGATTAGGAAAAACTGATTTAAATGTATCCGAAATTAGTTTTGGTGGGATTATGTTAATGGATACTCCCCAAGCTGAGGCTGATCAGATTGTTGAAAAAGCCATTAAAAATGGTATTAACTTTTTTGATGTAGGTCCAACTTATGGAAACGCACAGAATATACTGGGTCCTGCTTTAAAACCATATAGAGATAAAGTTTATTTAGCAAATAAAACAGAACCAGGTCAGACAAAAGATCAGGTGCGCAGAGATATGGAAAATTCATTAGAGCTTTTGGATACCGAATATTTTGATCTTTATCAGCTGCATGAAGTTACAGATGAAGATGCTCTTAATAAAGCCCTAGATTCTGGAGGCGCATTGGAAGCAATTATTGAAGCTAGAGAAGAAGGCTTAGTTAAAAATATTGGCTTTTCAGCTCACAAAGAATGGGCAGCTTTAAAGTTAATTAAGAGCTTTGATTTTGACACAGTTATGTTTCCTATCAACTGGAATTACTGGTTTAATTATAATCAGGGGCCTGAAGTAATTAAAAAGGCTAGAGAAAATAATATGGGAATCATTGCAATTAAGGCTCTGGCTCAAAAGCAGTGGAAAAATGGACCTCAGAATAATTATAATACCTGGTATAAACCTATTTATGATAATCAAAAGCTGGCCGAATTGGCATTTTTATTTACTCTGTCACAGGATATAGATACAGCAGTTACTCCTGGAGACAGCAGAATGCTTGATTTAGCAGTAGATATTTACCAGAATAATGAAGAAAAGATGCAGATTTCAGATTCAGAATTAAAAGAACTAAAAGGGTTTTTAGATAGTCACGGTGGTAAATTATATCCAATTCCAAAGTAAAATTTAATAGCTTAATAAATAAAAACTGCTTCCTATTTTTAATGGGAGCAGTTTTTTTATGAAGATTTTTATTTATTTTTTTCTTTAAGTAGTTGATTAATAAATTGTCTTGCTGAACGACCTGAACGTCCATTATTCCACTTACTCCACTGCAGAGCTTTTCTTTTTAAAACTGCTTCTTTAATTTTTAAATCTGCCTGAGCCGCTAGTTTTTTAACTATAGTCAAATATTCAGCTTGAGATGGATTATTAAACATTAAAGTTAAACCGAATCTTTCAGCCAGCGATAATTTTTCATTTAATATATCATTTTCATGGACTTCAGATTCCCTGTCCTGCCATTTTTCTCTAACCAGATGGCGGCGGTTACTGGTCGCATAAAAAAGAACATTTTTGGGTTTGGATTCTATTCCACCTTCCATTACTGCTTTTAAATATTTATATTCTGTCTCAAATTCTTCAAAGGAAAGATCATCCATAAAAATAATAAAATAAAGACCGCGTTCATTTAAATAATCTAATATCTCAGGCAGTTGCTTTATTTGAGAGCTGTTGATTTCAACTAACCGTAAACCTTTTTTATAATATTTATTTAGCAGAGCTTTAACTGAAGAAGATTTACCAGTTCCACTATCCCCATACAAAAGCACATTATGTGCCTGATAATCATTTAAAAAACTTTCGGTGTTTTCTATTAATTTGTTTTTTTCTTTTTGATAGGAGATTAATTGATTAAAGGTAATAGGATCTGGATTATTAACAGTTTTTAAATTGTTTTCTTGCCAATAAAAAGCCCTGCTTTGATTTAAAATGCCAGCTCCATAATTTTGATAAAATTTAATTAGATTATCTAAATTAGCTTGAGCAGAGTTACAATTAAATAATATTTGATATTTTTTTAAGTTGTAAGTGTCTAATTCTGCACCTCTAATTTCAAATTTTTTTAAATTATTATAGCTATTTTGACCTAAAGGCCTAATAATATCCTGAAAAGAGTAAGAAAATAACATATTAATAATTTCAATATCATGTAAAGCAATTTGGTAAAGACTGCTTTTTTTATTAATTAGATTTTTTTCAGCTTTTAAAGAAAATATATTTTCAGCTGCAGTCAACTTGATTTTTAGGTAATTATGCCATAAATCACCGCTTAAACCCTCTTTGACACTTAATTCTATTAACTCATAAATGAGCCCACTTAAATTTAAGATAGAATTATTTCCCTCTAAATAATATTTTTTTAAATTTAAAATCAAATCATCTTCTTTAATTTTCTTAAACAATATAATTTTTTCACTTTCTTTTAAAGCCTCACCTAAATTATTATCCAAACTCATTCCTCCTTCTGTGACTAATTGTTTATATTATATCAGATTAAAAAGAAATATTAAAAAATTTAAACATATAATTTCAATTAAAATGAATTCTATTTTTACATTTATTCTCAAGTGTAATATAATTGAAATATAAGTATTTATTAGATTAAGCAAAGGAGGGTTTTTATGGCAGCTAAAAATAAAAGTTTTATAGATAAATATTTTAATATAAAAAATTCTCTCCTTTATTTTGCACTTTTTCTATTTATATCAGCAATTTCTCTATATTATATAAGGAAAATCTATTCTCAGGGTAGTAATTTAGATGTATTTTTCTCTTTTCCAACAGCAGTTATAATCTCAATTATTACGCTTTTATTTTTCTATTTTATTTTAGATGGCTCAAGATTATATTTTGTTTTAAAAACTTTAAATGCTGATATATCATTTTGGAATGTTTATAAGCTGGTTTTTATCAATATTTTTATTTCTAATATAACACCACTTGCAACTGGTGGAGGTTTTGCTCAGGTATATTTTTTGCAGAAAAAAGGAATACCCTTAGGAAAATCATCAGCTGCTGTTTTAATTAGAACTTTATTATCTGCTACAATGCTATTTTTATCTGTTCCTTTTATAATTTTTAGAAATCAATCGATGCTTAATCTGCTTCCTGGAAATTATGTTTTTATTTATTTAGCTATTTTTATAGCTCTTTATTTTTTTGTATTTTATCTTTTAATTTTTAAACTTAGATTAATAATGAAATGCATATATAAGTTTTTTTATTTTCTTAAATCTAAACATTTATTAACTAAAAAAAGATTTAGAAAAATAATTTTATATGTCTTCAAGCACCTTGAACTTTTTTCAGAGGATCTTGCTTTTTTCATTCAGGGGAAAAAGATTTTTGTTTTTTTATCCTTTTTGTTCACAACTTTATTTTTGTTAGCAGAATTTTCATTTTCATATTTAGTACTTCAGGGACTTGGATACAATATTTCTTTTTTTCAAATTTTGACACTACAAATACTGGTTGTTTTTATTATGTATTTTGCACCAACCCCTGGTGCTGCAGGAATTGCAGAAGGTGGCTACTCACTACTTTTTGCCAGATTTGTAGATAAAAAAGATTTATTTCCCTTATTATTTTATTGGAGATTTTTTAGCAAATATGTAGGGATATTTATTGGGGTTTTTGTTTTTTTCTATTTAATTATTAGGGGAGGCATAAAAGATGAAGAGTAAAAGTAAAATTTATTTAACAATTTTTCTGATAATCATTCTAATATTGATTACTTATAAAATTTATGCCCCTTATACAATTCAAGATTTTAATGCCGTAAATGTAAAAAATATGGATATTATAAAAAATAATATTCAAAATGAAGAATACACTTTTGCCGTAGTTGGTAATATTGAAAATTCTATTACAATTTTTGATAACAGAATTTTAGAACAAATAAATAAAGGTGATGTGGATTTTATACTTTCTACAGGTAACAATCTTAGAGATGGCGATGAAAGTAAATATAGAGTCTTTTATAGAACTTTAAAAAAAATGAATATTCCTTTTTTGACTGCTATCGGCAGCAAAGAAATTAAAGATGACGGCAATGAGAATTTTTATAAATATTTTGGGCCATTTTATTATTCATTTCAGCTTGATGATTCTTATTTTATATTTTTAGACACTACTGAAAACACTAATTTAAACTGGGAGCAGCAGTGGTTAAAAAATGAGCTGGAAGAAGCTGCTGCTTATGATAATAAGTTTGTAATAATGAATAAAACACCTTTAAATATAGACACCGAATATTTAATAGATGACAGTATTAATTATATTGAGGAAGAAAAATTAAGAAATTTTTATTATAATATCTTTGCAGAATACGATGTTGATACAGTTTTTTCTTCAAATATAGAAATTTACCATCAAGAAAATATAAGAGGAGTCAATTATTTTGTTACTGGTGGTGCTGGAGGAGAATTGATTTTTGACAATGAAAAAAGTTTTTATCACTATTTGCTGGTTACTGTAAATAAAGATGGAATTGAAGTAAATCTAGAACGTTTAGAAAATAATCCAGGTACTTTTTCTAAATTAATAGTTAACATCTGGGTAGCTTTACAG
>JBNJFG010000036.1:0-20430 GCA_051746665.1 Bacillota bacterium | reverse complement strand
CCTTCCGGAAGCTCGACCTCAGATAATCGCTCCTGTACTCTTCCCATAACAGTACCTAGATCCACTCCATAAGTATCAGCAGTTATTTCAGAATATCGCTCCTGGCCTGTACGCAGTATTTCTACCGGCCCTTCAGTAATTTCCAGACTTGCTACCCTGCTCAATGGTATCATCTGACCTGATGGTGTTTGAATGTCAATATCAGGCACCTGAGAAAGCTGTTTTATTTGATCTTCCTCTAATCGTATTCTGATATTATATTCATCACCAGCCACTTCATACCTTGTTGCAGTACTTCCACTGATAGCTGTTCTAACAGTATTAGCAATTTGACTGACATTTAAACCAAAACGGCTTGCTATTGAACGGTTAACTTTAATCTGATATTCCGGCTGACCCTCAGAAAAACTATCTTCAATTTCTCTTAAACCTTCTATATCTTCAATTGCGGCAACTGCATTTGCAGATTCTTCTTCTAAAACATCTAAATCATTACCCCGCAATTTTATATTAACCGGAGCACCACCACCGCCACCAGGGCCGCCCTGCTGTTCTTCTACAGAGACATCTAAATCTGGTATCTGAACTCTTTCTCTAACTTCTTCCATTATCTCAGATGTTGACCTATCTCTTTCAGCAAGATCAACAAGCTGTACATTAAGATTACCAATATTACTGGCTGTATCTGCAGACATCTGACCTCCAGATCCAACAGTTGCAATTACTGTTTCCACTTCTTCTATATCCATTAGTACAGATTCAATTTCAGCTGAAGCTTCATTTGAGCGTGACAGCGAAGTCCCTACTGGAAGCTCATAATTGACTGCAAAAGCTCCCTGATCAGTACTGGGCATGAATTCAAAACCTAATTGTGGTGCCAGAGCAAAACTGCCGGCTAATAAAACAATTAATAAAACAACAAATACCCAGCGGTGCTTAAGTGCTCTACTAAGCAAGGTTCTGTAGAGCCTTTTAATTCTGCCTTCTTTTTTACTTCTTTCCAGTTCTTTTGGCTTAACTTTTAAAATCTTAGAAGCCAGCATTGGAATCAAAGTTAAAGCAACAATTAAAGAAGCAATTAAGGAAAAAGCTACTGTTAAAGCTAAGTCATTAAATAACTGTCCTGCCATCCCTTCTACAAAAACTATTGGTAAGAATACAACTACTGTTGTAACTGTAGAAGCAACAATAGCCATTCCGACTTCAGAGGCGCCTTCGCGAGCTGCAGCAACTTTACCTTCTCCCATAATCCGATAACGATAAATATTTTCCAGTACAACTACCGCGTTATCGACAAGCATACCAACTCCTAGAGCAAGACCACCGAGAGATATTACATTTAAGTTAACATCAGCAAAATACATTAAGATAAAGGTACCTATAATCGAAATTGGCATTGCAGTTGCAATAATTATTGTGCTGCGGATATTTCTCAAAAATAAGAAAAGGATAATTACAGCAAAAAGTCCACCAAGGATTGCATTCTGGCTTACACTTGCAATAGAATCTTCTATAAACTCAGACTGGTCCAGAGCAAGAGAAAAGCTGTAATTAGGATATTCATTTTTAATTTTATCTATTTCCTCCCGAACAGCAGCAGCCACTTCAACAGTATTTGCATCAGTCTGTTTTTGCAGTGAAAGCGAAAGACTGCGATCTCCATCGGTTCTGGATAAACTGGTAGTATCTGCAAAACCATCCTTAACTTCTGCAACATCAGATAATTTAATCTGTCCATTTCCAACCGGCACATTAATATCTCTAATCTCATCTAAGTTTGAAAATTTACCAACTGTTCTAACTAAAAATTCCTTGTCTCCCTGAAGCACATCACCTGCAGAAACATTCAAATTTTCAGATCGCACAATATCAGTAATAGTATTAAAATCAAGATTATAATGATTTAATTTATCTCTCTTAAGAGAAACTACTATTTCTCTTTCCAGACCACCCTGCATATTTACCTGAGCAACCCCCGGTATTCTTTCCAGGCGAGGTATTAGTTGATCATCAACCTCTTCTTTTAACTCATCAATCTCCATACCTTCAGCAGAAACACCGTAGTTCATTATCGGCAGCATTGCTGGATCAAATTTAAAGATCAGTGGATTTTCAGCATCTTCCGGCAGTACAGAATTGGAAATTAAATCTACCTGTTCTCTTAAATCCTGAACAGCAAAATCCATATTTCGATCCCAGCCAAACTCTACAACTACAGTAGAAGAACCCATTGAAGAAGTGGAATTAACATTTTGAACTCCTTCTACAGTAGCCACCGAACTTTCAACCTCTTTAGTAATTAAATTTTCTATCTCTTCTGAACCAACACCTTCATAATTGGTAACTATTGCTGCTCCCGGAAAAGTAATATCTGGATAAAGATCAAGATTTAGTCTTGATAATGCTACTGTCCCAAGCAAAAGCACAATCAAGACAATCATAGCTGTTGTTACTGGTCTTTTTATCGAGAAATCGGATAATTTCATCGATTTCTCACCTCAACCTCCTGGCCATCTTCTAAATTACTCTGGCCTCTAATAACTACTTCTTCATCTTCATTAAGCCCTTCTAAAACCTCAACTCTGCTGTCAGTGCTAATACCTATCTTTAAATCTTGTCTTTGAACTCTGCCATCTTCAACAATAAATACATAGGGATTATCACTGTTTAAATTAACTATACTATCTATTGGAACCACAACTGCAGAACCAGATTGTCCTTTAGTTATCCTTACATCTGCAAACATTCCTGCTCTTAATCTATGATCTTCATTTGAAATTTTAACCTTTACTAAAAATGTTCTGTTTTCGGAATCAGCAGCTGGTGCAATATTTGTTACCTCACCTGTTATATAATGCTGCATGGTCTCTGCTTTAACTTCAACCTGATCACCTTTTTTAAGCACAGAAGCAGTTGCTGCAGTAACATTAATTTCTGCATATAACTGATCAATATTTATTAAATTCAGAACGGTCTGACCTGAGGAAATAATTTCACCTTGATCAACATTAACCCGATTAACCAGTCCGGAAAAAGGAGCAGAAATTTTTGTTTTAGAAATCTGATCTTCGATTTCTTCTAATTTACCTTCTGCCTGATTTACCGAGGCAAGACTTGCTCTTAATCTTTCATCTCTTGGTCCTCTTTCCGCTTCTTTTAAATTCTGTTCGGAAACTTTAAGATTTGTCCGGGCACTATTTACCTGACTGCGGGCGTTTTCCAGCTGCTGTTTTAATTCTGTAGGATTATCATAACTTTCTTTTGTCAGCTGATAACTTTTTTCAGCTACAGATAAAGAAGTTTCTGCCTGTTCAAGAGATATTTCCGCATTTTCATATGAATTTTTTGATCCTTCATATTCTTTTTCTGAAATTACATCATCTTCATATAAATCTCTAGAACGATCAAAATCTTTTTTGGCCTGCTCAAAATTATTTTCTGCTTGACTATAATTCTGCTTTGCATTTTCCAGCTGCTGTTCTGCATTAACCAGCTGCTGCTCTAAAGAACGGCGTTCATTATAGAGCTCTTCCATCAACTTCAGATTAGTTTCTGCACTTTCCAAACCCGCCTGAGCATCTTCGTAATTGGCTTTAATCCTGGCCATCTCTTCGGATGTTACTCCGTTTTTAAGCTCTTCATAATTGGCTTCAGCACTGTCTAAAGCTGCTGCTGACTGCTTTTTTTGAATCATCAGAGTTTCATCATCAATTTTGATTAACTCATCACCTTTTTCAACTTGATCTCCCATTTCTACATTTATCAGATCAGCAACTCCACCTGTTTGAGCAGGAATATTTACATCCTGGATTGGAGTTAAAGTACCTGTAATTAGCTCATCTACACTTATATCATCTGTTACTGATTTTGCTGTTTCGACAACCCTTTCATTCTGGGCCAGAACAGTGGGGCTAAATAAAAGTATAATAATTAATACAAAAACCATATTTTTATTTTTCATCTTCAATCACATCCTCGAAATATTCTTTTAAGCGGCCGCTTTTATATATAGTTCTAAACAATTCAATTTCATAATCATAGCCAGCCTGTAATAAAGAAGTTTTTGCCTGATTATAGGTAGACTGAGCGTCAATTACTTCTGTATTACTCGCTACTCCGGCTTGATAACTCTTATTTGCAATTTCTAAACTTTCTTCTGCATTTTCTAAAGAAAGCTTTTCTAGTTCGATTGCTTCTTCAGTTTCTTTTACAGTTAAAATAGATTCTTCTACTTCAATATCTATATTCTCTAATAAATCCTTTCGGTTATTAGCTAATTTCTCTAATTCCTGTTCCTGTTTTTCGGCATTAATACTACCTTTACCACCATCATACAGAGGAACATTTACTCCCAGTGTCATCGACCAGCTTTCTTCATCCATAAATTCCGGACCCTGCCAGTCATAAGAGCCATTAAGAGAAGCACTGGGACGATAATACTCAGACTCAAGTTTCTGATTTAACTTTACAATTTTCTTATTCAATTCTAAAATCAGAAGCTGCAGATCATTTTCAACTGCAGTATTAAATAGTTTTTCCTGTTCTAACTCTAAATTGAAATCAATTTCTGGATCTTCGGCCTCATATTTTTCATCAGCAGTTAAAAGCTGGGACAGCCTCCTTTGAGCAATTTTTAAATCATTTTTAGCTGCTGTCAATTCTTCTTCTGCATTCCGCTGCTCTATCTGACTCTGCAGCAGGTCACGTTTAATTGCAGTTCCAGCATCTAAATTATTTCTGACAACTCTTAAATGCTCATTAACTGTATCTAAAGCTTCTTCCCTAATCTCAACCAGACCTCGAGCCTGTAGAACTCCATAATAGGACTGAATTAAAGAAAAAATCTGATCCTCTACACTCTTTTCATACTCAGCCCTGGCAATTTCCATACCATAATTAGCAATTTCTTTCTGAATTGGAACCTTACCTCCGCTCCAGACTGTCTGAGATAAGGAAATGGAGGTACTGTAGTTTTCATCAGAAGTAGATTGTGTTGGCGAACCCTCAAAAGATTCAAAAAAATCGGGATTTAAAGTTTCCTGGCCTTCATCACTTTTAGTATATGAAGTCTGCAGATCCAGATTCGGAAAATAAGATCTCACAGCAAGCTGAATATCTTTTTCAGCATTCTCAATATCTTTTCGTGCATTTTTTAAAGTTCTATTATTTTCAACCAATAATTTTACCGCCTGCTCCAGTTCTAAATCTTCGGCTGCCAGTCCAGTAGTAGTTGAAAATAAAAAAACAGCTGTTAAAATTAAAGCAATAATTTTTACCTTTTTTTTCATCCTAAAGCTCCTTTCTACTAATACCATTCATTATAAAATCATAAATAAAATCAATTTTGCTTTCTACCTTTTCTGCATTATCCAGTAATTCTTTTGTCTGTGGTGTAAATAAAACTGATAAAATCATAGTTGAAATATCAGCTGGATTTTCACTTTTTATTAAACCTTCATCAATTCCCTGTTCAATAATTTTAGTCACAACTTCTATATTTTTTTGATGTTTAGCGTCGATTGCATCTTTGAAATCTTTACTTATTAACTCAACATTATTTCTAAAAACATCCAGCATATTTAAATGCTCCACCAGAATTTCTAAAACACAACTGATCAGCTCTCTAATTTTTTCCTTACTGCTGTTTTTTTCTTCAGCAATTTCTTCAAATAGATTATAAAAATAATCCATTCCATTAACTGCAATTTCTCTAAACAATTCCTCTTTGCTGTCAAAATACCAGTAAAGAGTTCCCTTGCTAATATCCGCACCATTTGCAATTTCTGTCATGGACACAGCATGATAATTGTTTTTTGAAAAAAGATGGAAAGCTGAATTTAATATTTTAGTTTTAGTATCTTCAGCCATAAAAACCTCCTTAACTGTCATTAAAAATCTCTCGACTAACCGGTTAGTTGTTATTATATAATTAAATTATTTTTTTGTCAACCGCTCGGTTGAGAAATATTATTTACTTTTTATAATAATACTAATTTAAAAATAAATAAGCAAAAAAAAGAGCTTTTAAATTTAATCCATCAGGCTTTTCCCGACCTTAATTGTTCTAATTTAAAAGCTCTTTTTGCTGTTTGTTAAATTTATTTAATGAATCTAATATCTATAGTTAAAATCATTCAACAGTATAATCATCAATATCAATTGCATCTGGATCTTTTTTTGATTTCTCCAGATCAGGATCTCCCTGCTCATATTTTCCTAAAAGATTTTTCAATATCGGCCACATCAGAACAAAAACTGCAATATCATCAATTTGACCTAAAACCGGGAAAAAATCTCCCACCAGATCAAAAGGGAGAATAAGATAGGCAAAAGGAACTAAAAACAATGCCTTTCTGCTTAATTTAACATCAGAATCTTTCAAAAAACTAATAGCTTTCACTACAGATCTCAGGCTTTTGCTCATAAATTTTCACCTCAATTTACTTTCTTATTAACAATTATACTATAATAAGTTTTAAAAAACAAAAAGAGAGCAGAATTCTAAAAGAACTCTACTCCCTCTTAATAATTATTTTATACTCTTAATTAAAATGCTGGTACAACAGAACCTTCATATTCTTCCAGAATAAATTCTTTAACATCTTCAGACTGAATAATTTCTTTTAGGGTTTCAATTTTTTCACTGTTTTCTTCCCCATTACGGACGGTAATTACATTAACATATGGTGAATCACTACCTTCCATAATCAGCGCATCCTCTAAGGGGTTTAAATCAGCTTCTAAAGCATAATTAGTATTGATAACTGCTCCCGCAACATCAGTTAAAACCCTTGGCAGCTGAGCTGCTTCCAATTCTTCAAACTTTAAATTTTTTGGATTTTCGACTATATCTATTGGAGTTGCATTTAGATTTGTTGGATCATCCAGGGTAATCACATCATTGTTGTGCAGTAAAATTAAAGCTCTACCTTCATTAGACGGATCATTAGGAAGTGCAATTGTTGAACCTTCAGGAATTTCATCCAGACTTGAGTATTTTTCAGAATATAATCCGATCGGCTCTACATGAACTTTAACTGCATCAACCAAATCGAGTCCTCGATCAGCATTAAACTGCTCTAAATAAGGCACGTGCTGAAAGAAATTAGCATCAATACTGCCGTCATCTAAGGCAATATTTGGAGTTACATAGTCTGTAAATTCAACTATATCTAATTCTATTCCCTCAGCCTCAAGATCTTCTCTAATAAACTCTAAAATCTCTGTGTGAGGTACTGGAGTAGCTCCAATACTTAATACATGATCATCAGCCTGAACCGCTCCAGCAAAAACGAAAATTAAAAGCGCTAAAATCAAAATTGTTTTCTTTAACATAATTATCTCTCCTCTTCTACTTGTTTTAAATTTATAAATTAATTCTGACTTTATTTACTTTGCCAGAAATAATTCCTGATTCTCCCTTAATATTAACTCAGATTAGAAACTTAAAATAGTAATTATTTAACTAAGCTCTGTGATCAAAAAATGAAGCTATTTGATTTCCAAAAAATTGAATGACCTGCACCATCAAAACCAGAATAACTATAGTCTCCAGCATAATAGGCAGCTGAAAACGCTGATATCCATAACGGATTGCGATATCGCCGAGACCACCCCCGCCAACTGCTCCTGCCATCGCCGAATAACTGACCAGACTAATAGCTGTCAGAGTCAGGCCGAGTATAATTGCCGGCAGCGACTCAGGCAGCAGAACCTTAAACACAATCTGCATTGGACTGGCTCCCATTGACTGAGCTGATTCTACAACTCCATGATCAATCTCTAAAATTGCATTATCTGTAACTCTGCCCATAAAAGGAATAGCAGCCAGTGAAAGCGGTACCACTGCTGCATTAGTTCCAATAGAAGTTCCAACTAGCATTCTGGTAAAAGGAATAACTGCTACCATTAAAATGATAAAGGGAATTGAGCGGCCAATATTAATAATCCCATCTAAAATAAAATTTAATGGCTTATTGGGTAGAATATGACCCTCTCTGGTAATGGTAGTTAATACACCAAGTGGAATTCCACCTACTATTGCAAAAAATAATGACATAGCTACCATATATAAAGTTTCTAAAGAACCGCTGATCATTAAATCATTGTAGCGGGCTAAATCTGTAATAAAATTAAACATTGTCCAACACCTCAACTCTTAGATCCTGGCTTTTTAAATAGGCAATACTTTCCTCAATATTTGTCAGCTGTCCTTCCAAATCTAAAACCAGGGTGCCAAAGGGTATTCCCTGAATCTCATCAATATTTCCATATAAAATATTTGCATCAACCGAATAATGTTTTACCAGATCAGAAATATAGGGGTCATGAGTTTTTTCTCCCACAAAAGAAACACGGATTAATTCCCCCGGTCTTTCTGATTTAACATATTTGATAATTCGCTCCGGTAGATCAAAATCAATTACCGAACTAATAAACTTCTTGGTTAGTGGTTTTTGCGGTTTAGAAAAAATATCAATTATCGAGCCTTCTTCAATAATGCGTCCATCTTCTAAGACAGCAACTCGATCACAAATATCTTTAATTACTCCCATCTCATGGGTAATTAGAATAATTGTTAAATTCATCTCATCTCTAATTCTTCCTAAAAGTTCAAGTACAGATTTGGTACTCTCCGGGTCAAGAGAAGAAGTTGCCTCATCAGATAAAAGTAAATCTGGATCATTTGCCAGTGCCCTGGCAATACCAACCCGCTGCTTCTGACCTCCAGAAAGCTGAGCCGGATAATGATCCGCCCGATCTGATAGGCCCACAAGTTCAATTAATTCTTTCGCCTTTTTTCGTCTTTTCTTTTTGTTTGCTCCCGCAATCTCCAGCGGAAATGCTACATTACCCAGCACCGTCCGCGAAGATAAAAGATTAAAGTGCTGAAAAATCATACCGATTTTCTGTCTGGCAGCTCTTAAATTCTGAGAGCTGAGTTCTGTTAAGTCAGTACCATTAATATTTATTGTTCCTGCAGTCGGTTTTTCCAGTAAGTTAAGCATTCGAATCAGAGTACTTTTACCGGCTCCACTTGGTCCAATCATGCCAAATATCTCACCATCATCAACTTCCAGGTTGAGTCCATTAATTGCTTCAACTCTACCCTGAGCTGCATGATAATGTTTAGTCAAATTTTCAATTTTAATCAATACTAATCACCCTTCAAAAAATAATAAAACCGCTCCAAATGTCAAGAGCAGTTAGAAATGAAAAAAATCCTCCTGAGAGGATTTAATTGCCTCTCATCTATCATTCCCTCCTGGAAATGCTGGAATTAGCACCTTACTAAAGATTTTAAGTAGGTTGCCGGGTATCAAAGGGCCAGTCCCTCCACCGCTCTTGATGATTTTTATTTTCTTTTTAAGTTATATAAAAGTTTATCACTAGAAATTAGTTCTGTCAAGTAAAAAAATTATAAGTATTTGTCTGCTAAAGAAATAATTTGACTCTGAGTTTTTACGTTTAATTTTATCTTTATTTGTTCGATATGATATTTTATTGTTCTTTCACTTAAATATAATTTATCTCCAATTTCGTTATATGTTAGCCCTTTTGCTAAATGTTTTATTACTTCTAATTGCCTTTCAGTTAATTTCCTAAAAAGTTCATCCCGCTCTTCCTGAATCAACATGTTTTTCTGCAGCTGTTCAAGCAGCTGTTCTTCTAAACCAGCAGAAAAAGGGTTTTTCCCCACATTCATATCAGCCAAACTATTTAATAGTTCATCTCCATTTAAACTTTTAAGCAAATATCCAGAAGCGCCAGCTTTAATAGCCTTAAATAAACTATCTTCTTCTTCAAAACTTGTTAAAATTAAAATTTTACACTTTGGTAATTTCTTTTTAATTACTTTAGTCGCTTCAATTCCATTTAAAATAGGCATAGAAATATCCATTAATATTACATCTGGATTTTTAGCAAATGCTAGCTCAACAACTTCTTTACCATTATGAGCTACAGCAACAATTTCTATAAAATCTTCTACTTTTAATAAATTTGTTAATCCTTCTATAAAAAGCGGGTGATCGTCTGCAATTAAAACTTTCATTATAATCCAACCCCCTTTTGAATTTAAATACTACTTTCTGAATTTGACAGACTAACTATAATACATGTACCTTTATGTAATTCAGATTCTATTTTAAAAACTCCTCCAATCAAATTTGCTCTTTCTTTCATAATACTTAAACCTGATCCTGAATTATAATCATCAACTGTAATTCCTTTCCCATTATCCTTAATAACTAACTTTATTCCGTTTTCTTCTACCAACTCAATCCATACTGTATCTGCTTCTGTATGTTTTAAAATATTTGTCAGAGATTCTTTTAAAATAAAATGAAGATGAGTTTTCTCTTCAGTACCAAAATTATAATTAAATTTTTCTTTAAAATTTTTATTAATTACTAAGTTACAGTTGTTTTCAAAATAAGAAATTTCTTTTTTAAAAACTTCATTAATATTTTGCTGACTGTAATAATCATTTCTAATACTATAAGCATATTCTCTAACATCTTTATGAGCATCATTGATAATTTGATTGAGTCTTTTTAAATACCTATCACTTTTTTTAAACTTATTATTTTTTAGTTCCTTCCGTGCTGCCTGAATTTGAACATTAGAAAAACTAAGTACTTGACCTAAATTATCATGTAGATCTCTAGATAATCTTTCTCTTTCCTCTTTAACAGCAAGCTTCTTTTGCTGCTTAATTATCTGATCACGTGCTTTTTTAACTTTACTAACATCATTAATTATCAAAATATCTGCTGCTTCTTTTTTGCGATAATCCTTAATACTGGAGATGAAAAGTTCATAATAATATTTCCTGTTCTGATCAAGATAAGTAAATTCCTGCTGATAAATCTTTTCTTTTTTAACTTCTTCATAAACATCTACTAATTCAGTTGAGAAATTACTCAAATCTTTTCCATAAATATCTTCATCATTTAATTTAAACATTACTTCGGCTTTATGATTAATATCTATTATTCTATTCTGAGTGTCAATTACTATCATACCCGAATTAATATTTTCAATTACAGTTGCTCTGGCAACAGGCACAATATCAAATAAACGAAAATGAAAAATACCTCTGGCTATTATTAAACCAGAAATACTAATAGTAATTGGAGAAAAATCAAATTCTGGTGTTGGAGTTAATTTACTTACATATAAAAAATTACTGATCATCAAAATTAAAAACCCGGTCAGAAGATATAAAGCCTGTTTTCGATATGCTTTATTATTTAACCAGACAGTTTTAAATAAAAAATATACTGTCGAAAAATTAAGAAAATAACTATAGACAAAATGTAACCAGAACCAGGGACCATAATCCTTGGCGATATATGTAAAATTAGCAGCCGCTTTTAATTCAAAATTAGATCGAATTAATCCATGATATTGATCTGTCCAGGCCAAAAAAAATGTAGTAACAGGTATAATTGACATCAGCAGCAAATTTTTTTTATTAACTAGATTTTCACGACTGCTAAACTGCAGTACCATAGTTAACCAGGCTAAGGGAGCAAAGGCATAAACCAGGTATTGTAAATTAGCCCAAATAATCTTAGTCTCAAAATCACTCCCTGCCATTTCCAGAGCATTAGCTCCTGCCCAAATTGCTCCCAAAATCATATTTAAAACAAAAGTTTTTGCCCCTTTAACATTACAATTTTTGTAACTATAAAATGCCAGGATTATCATAATGATAAAAGATGCTGTAAGTGGTATTAAATAGGGAACAAATTTATAATTCATTTTTTTCCCCCTAAATTAATTCAAAATTATAAATAATAAAACTTAAATGTATAATTCTTCATAACAAAAATATCTCCTTTAAAAACAATATAAATTTTTAATAGTAGATAAATTTTACACCATTTGTCTTTCTACAAGACTTTTAAAAAGACCACCTTTTTGAATTAAAGATTTATAATTTCCTCTTTCTACAATTCTACCATTATCTAGAACAAAAATTCGGTCACATTCTTTTATTGTACTCAAGCGATGTGCAATAATAATTTTTGTTGCTTTAAATTTATTCATAGCAGTAGTAACTAAAGATTGTGTTTTATTATCAAGTGCACTTGTGGCTTCATCAAAAAATATTATTTTCGGCTTTTTCACTATTGCACGGGCAATTAAAAGCCTCTGTTTCTGTCCCCCTGATAAACTCTGCTGACCCTGATTAATAATAGTATGCATTCCCATAGGCATGTCTTTTATATCTTCTTCTAGTCCTGCTGCTCTTACTGCTTCCCAGGCATCTTCTAAACCTAAATCGATACTGGAACCTACGATATTACTATAAATACTTCCACTCATCAATTGACTGTCCTGCAGAACTATTCCTAATTCTTTTCTAAGTTCCTTAACACTCAGTTTATCTAAATTATAATTATCATAATAAATACTGCCTATTTGTGCTTTTTCAAATCCAAGCAAAAGTCGAAGTAGAGTTGATTTACCGCTGCCTGAAGGACCAACAAAAGCTACATATTCCCCCGGTTTAATTTTAAAATTTAAGTTTTCTAAAATTTGATTTTCATTATTCTTATATTTAAAACTTAGATTATTAACTTCAATTTTACCTTCAAAATTAGATACCACCTTTTTTCTTTCTGTGTCTTCAGGTATAGTTTCCAAAATACTTTTCATATTGTCTAAATAAATTTTAACATCTAAAACTTTTATTAATGAGATACTTAAGGAAATAACAGCAGTCTGTAGAGCAATAAATGCTGCGTTAAATGCGATAAAATCTCCAATGCTCAAAATTTCATTTACCGAAACAAAATAAAAAATAAAAACTGCGGAAACAAGAGGTAAAAATGCAGTAAAAGCAGTCAAATAATTATCAAAACTCTGTGCTTTTAAAGTTATCTTTCTTTGTCTTGTGAATTTATCTGCCCAATGAAAGAAAAATCTCTTTTCTGCTGCTGCCGCTCTAATTTTTGAAATACCACTGATAATCTGGAAAAGATAAGCTGATAATTGATTTTTTTCTTTTTGTAGCTCACGTTTATATTTTAGCTGTATTAAGGCAAAACTCAAAGTCATTAGAAATGTTAATAAAATTATAAATGTTGCTATAAGTGTCAGTCCAGGTGAGATCGAAAACATAAACAAATAATAAAAAATAGAAAATAATCCAGCCAAAATTGAAGTAATTACCAGATCATTAAATAAATCCTTTATTTTAATGATTCCCATCGCTTTTTGTGCCAGCTCACCAGCCTGATAATCTTTAAAAAATGAAACGGGAAGAGATAAAATTCTATCCCAGACAGCGGCATGAAGTGAAAAAGAAAGCTGATTTTTTATGCGAACAAAAGAAAATGAACGTGTGAGCTCAAAAAGAGTTTTTGCTAAAACAGCAGCAATTAAAATAACAGCAAGCTGCAAGATTTCACCTTTTTCCCCCTCCGGTATTATAACATTAAATATAATAGCAGAAGCTCTCGGAATTGCTAAAGCTAAAACACCTCCCATTATTCCACTTAAAAATAAAAATAATATATCTTTTAATCTAAAGTTTTGACGCCCAAAAAATAGGAGATCTTTAGTCGTTAGTGCTCTATTTGGAAAAGATTTATAAATATAAATTGCAGATTTTTTTAATTTTTCAGCCAGATCAGCATCAACTTTTTGAGTTTCTTTTTTTAAAGGGTTATATAAAGTATATTCACCATTAGGCTCTGGTAATAAGGCAACAGGTGATCGATCTGTTTTAAGATAAGCAATCAAAGGTCCTGAATCCTGCTGCCACCAATTAGATTCAAGCAAAACCTGCCTGTATCTAACCCCTACAATATCACAAAAACTTTTTAAATCTGACTTTGTCTTTTTAGGAATTGCTTCAATTTTGATATTTTGATAATCTATTACTAAATTAAATGCTGTTAAGAGGGGAGATTCATCACTTAAAAGCAACATCTCTGATGATTTTTTTTCTTGATCAATTATATTTAAAATTTTTGTTAATGCTCCCTGCATATAGCTATTTTCCTGCTCTTTTTTTTGAATAAATTTTTTATCAAATTCTTCTTTTTCCACTTCTCACACCTCCTAAAAACTATGTTAAATTAACCAGTTCAGCATATTCTCCTGCTTCAGCTATCAATTCTTCATGGGTCCCTCGCTGTACTATCTCACCATTCTTTAAAACAATAATTTCATCACAATCTCTAATAGTACTCAATCGATGAGCTACTATAATGCTGGTACAGCTGCGGCGTTTAATATTTTCATCAACTTCTAATTCAGTTTTTGGATCCAAAGCACTTGTTGCCTCATCCATAACCAGGATATTTGGATTATTAACTAAAGAACGAGCAATTTCTAATCTCTGTTTTTCTCCACCACTAAAATTCTTTCCTCCTTCTACCAACTCGGAATCATAACCATTTTCTCTAGCGGTAATTACAGAGTGAATACGGGCATCTTTAGCTGCTCTAGTTAAATCAGATTCTGATATTGTAGAGTCCCAGAGACTCAGATTTTCAGCTATAGTACCAGAAAAAACAGAAATTTCTTGATCAACAAAAGAAAGAGAATCAGTAAAAATCAGCTCGGGAATTTCAGTTTGTTCTTTTCCATCAAACAAAATTTTACCGCCCCATGGTTTATATAATCCGGTAATTAATTTAGCAATTGTTGATTTTCCGCTGCCAGAACCACCAACCAGTGCAACTCTAAAACCTGGTTTTAACTCCAGATTGAAATCTTTTATCAGTGGTTCTTCTAGTGGATTATAACCAAAACTTAGATTTTTAATGCTTATTTTACCACTTAACAATTTTTCTGGAAAGCTACTATAGTTTTCTTCTTTTTCTGTATTCGGATCAACTGGATAATCCATTACATCATCAAGTCTTTTTAAATCTCCTTTAATTTCCTGAACAGTGCTGCCTAAGTTTACTATATTCCCCACAGGAACCATAAATGCAATCATTAAAGATTGGAAGGCAACAAGCATACCTATACTTAAATAGCCATTCAAAACTCTATAGGAACCAATTATCAAGATCAATACTATTGTAAGCAATTTTAAAAATTCTGGAGCTGAGGCAAGATAACGGTTTGTTTGTTCTAATTCCTGCTCAGAATTGACTGCTCGAACATGATAACCCGACCACTGAGCAAAAAAATCAGATTCAGAGGCAGTAGCTTTTAAAGTTTCAATAATTTCCAATCCTGACATCGAAACCCCCATCATTTTACCTCTATCAATTAAAAGTCTTGTGTTAGTGACTTCTCTTTTTTTCGAAAAATAATATAATAAAATGAAATTAATTGCAGCTGCTGTAACTCCAATCAAAGTTAAAAGTGGATCATATATTATCATCAAAAAAAAGTAAAAAACAATCGTTATTAAACTAAAAAAAGTTGTAGCCAGCTCTCGAGATAATAAAACAGCAATTTTATTATTACTGCTTACTCTACTACTTATATCACCAGCACTCCTTTGACTAAAAAATTCAATAGGAAGTCTTAAGATATGCCATAAATATTTGGCTGAACTGCTAATTGAAACTTTGCTCTCAAGTTTTAATAAATAATGCTGTTGAAACCAGGTTAAAAGACCTCTAAAAACGGCAGTAACTATCATCCCAAATAAAAGAGCACTTCTCCAGTCAATATTGTTTTTGATTAAAATCTCATCTATAAAAATACGGGAAAAAATAGGGATAAGAAGCCCGGGTATTACCAGCATTAAACTTATAAAGAAAATATTAAATAATGCAAGTTTTGAAGCTTCCAATCTCTTTAAAAGTGATTTAACTGTATTTTTTTTATTACCACCTTTTTCAAATTCTTTAGATTTCTCAAAAAATAAAGCTATACCAGTAAAAGATTTATTAAATTCTTCACTATTTACCTGTCTGGGGCCAACTGCAGGATCATTTAGATAAAATTTTCCATTATGATACGCCTCAAAAACTAAAAAATGATTATAATTCCAAAAGATTATTGCCGGTTCTTTTCTATTTTTTAGCTTTTCTGCAAGTACCCTTTTCCCATAAGCATTCAAATTATAATTACGTGCTGCTTTTAAGATATTACTGGCTTTACTTCCATCTCTAGAAACACCACACTCTATTCTCAATTTTTCTAAAGGTACATATCTTCCATGATAGGCTAAAATCATTGCCAGTGAGGCTGCTCCACATTCTACCCCCTCCATCTGAAGCACTGTAGGAACTTTGTTTCTATTTTTATAAAATATAATTTTATTAATTAATTTATTTAATATTTCTAACAATACTATTCACCTCCCAAATTCAGAGGAAATAATAACTCTATTGGTCTTTGTTGATCTACCATTATTAATGCATCACAAAGACTACCACTACTTATTTTTAGATCTGGCCCACTACCAGATGTCCATTCTAAGCCAGAAAAATTATCATTATTTGTTCTCAATTCAACCTGAATTTCTACAATTCCCTGCATATTC
The DNA here is from genome assembly GCA_051746665.1 of Bacillota bacterium. Taxonomy (GTDB): domain Bacteria; phylum Bacillota; class Halanaerobiia; order Halanaerobiales; family Halanaerobiaceae; genus Halanaerobium. The sequence goes on along the minus strand of JBNJFG010000036.1, from coordinate 3,959 downwards.
TCAAACATTTCTGAAACTCCTGTACTACCAAAATTTTTATTTATTCTACTTTTTGATACAGGAAAATCAGAAACCTTAATTACTTTTGCAAGTATAAAACCATACTCTTCTTTTTTTAGAAAAGTAGGAGATATTTTAACATCCATTCCCTTTTTAATTTTTTTACTTTCAAAAGCTGAAACATAAATAAATCCTTCCAGTTCTCTTTCAGCAGACTTATGTTCTTCCAGGCTGAGAAGGGTTTCATGTTTATAAAGATAATTTCCTCTATTAAACTCAATTTCTAATACTCGACCCGAAAAATAAGTCTTCACCTGTGATCTATATTCATATTCATTCTGCAGTTTCTTTGTTTCAGCCAACAGTTTTTTCTGGTCCTGAATATTACTCTGCTCTAATTCTACTTTAGATTCTTTAATTTTATCAATCAATTCAGACTGATCAATTCTAGCTACAACATCCCCTGCTTCTACCAAATCTCCCTCTCGAACACTAATGTCTGTTATTAATCCCTCGAAATTATGGCTGATATCTTTAATTCCACCACCTGCCATTAAAACTCCTTTTCCACCAATTCTACTGGGTATGTTCCCCAGAATGCTCCAGCTGACAAAAACTACTATAAGCAAGAAAAAAGCAGAAGAAACAAAAATATCTTTCCGAGAAACAATTTTTATAAGCTGATTTAAATTTTCAGGTGAATGCATTTCCCTTTTTGAAGAGCCAGTAAAAATTTTTTTATCACTCATTATAAATTCCTCCAACAGTTTCAGAATTTATTATATAAAAGTTTTTATCTTTTTCTATAGTTTTTATATATATATCCTGTCCCTCCAGTTCCCCAGATTGACTATAATTCAAATCACCTGTTACTCCTTTAAAATTAGAAATATTTTTTAAAGCTGCAGTAATATCAGCTGCAGAATTCAAATCTGATTTTTTTAACACTTCAGTTATAATCTCAATAATTTCGTAAGCATGAGCTCCCCACATATCAGGAATATCATTATATTCACTTTTATATGAATTTAAAAAGTTGTGACTATTATTATTGGTGTATGGATTAAAAGAGGTACTTAAATAACTGGCCGGGATATAATGACTATAGTCTTTTAAATAGTTTTTGCGATTAAAACCTGTCACAGAAATAATTGGCAGATCAATATCACCCTCAGCAAATAGACTGAAAGTACTACCTCTTTCAGAAAGCACATCCGCAATAAATATGGCATCTGCATCCAGTGCTTTCCATTTTTCTAAAAACCTAATAACTTGATCTCTATCATCAATTATTGAGATTCGATCTATAATATTTATTTTTCTATTTTCTGCAGATTGAATAAAATAGTTGGAAAGTTCAAATCCATATTCATCATCAGCATAATAAACTGCTATTCTATTATAGTCTTTTTTTAAGGCAAGTTCTGCCATCATTTCTGCAAATTTTTGGTCGTCTGTAATATGCTGAAAAATATATTTATAGCCCTGTTGAGTTATTTGAGGCGATGTAGAAGCAGGTGTAATCATTATTTTTTTATTTTCTTCATAGATAGCGGCTGCTGCCAGAGTTACACTAGAATTCCAGTGTCCAATAACAGCTTTAATTTCTCGATCTTTACTCAAAGTTTCTGCAATTCTGAGACCCTCAGTTACAGAAGCAGAGTCATTATGTTTTTCTACTACTAGTTCCCTATTATTAATACCTCCATTTTGATTTATCTCTTTAACTGCTAATTCTATACCGTTCCAAAAAGTAGTATTATTGTCAATTTGATTCACAGGATATACTGCAGCTATTTTTATAAATTCCTGACTACTTTCAGTATCTAAATTATTTGTACAACCACTTATAATAGTTAAAGCGAAAAATATAATAATAATAACTTTTATAGTTTTTAGCACCTGATCACCTACATTCCTAAGCATTTAGTTGTTCTCATTATTCTCCATTTTTAATTGATAATAAGTTTCCAGCATTTTTTTAAAATTACCTTTAAATTTCAAACAAAAATCTTCATTTTTTTCTCCAGCTAATTTTTTTATTCTTTTTTTAGGACAACCTCCATTACAGACAGGAAGATAAAAACAGTTTTTGCATTCTTCTATTTGATAGTAATCAGAAGCTATGAGATACCTTGATAATAAATCTTTATTTTCAACTTGCTGATTTTTTATATTTCCAACTCTCATTTTTTCCACACCTATATCATTTAAACATTTATACAGATTACCTGTAGGACCAATAACATAGGCGTTTTTTGTGTCTGCAATACAGCTTTTAACTTTTTTTGAAGGATAAAACGAATCAGCTTTAATACCATAATCTTCAAATAATTTTAAGTAAAAATTCATTTCTTCATCTCGATCAAAGGCACAACCAAGATCTAAGTTATCCTGACTCAAATCACTTATAATCCCAGGATAAATTTTTAACTGTTCAGAAGGAAATTCTTTTTTAGTTTTTTGATAAAATTGAGCAAAACTTTGAAGATTGCTTCGATCAATATTAACTCTTAATTTTAATATTCCCTTCCAAGCTGAGCTTAAAATTTCAGATATGTTATTCATTATTTGTTTATAAGTACCTTTTCCATTTTTTAAAGTACGCCGCTGATTATGGATTTCTTCCGGGCCATCTACAGTAATCTGCAGCAGCTGTAGTTTTAAGTTCTTTAATTCTTTAATTTTATTTGTATCGAAAAGATAGCCGTTAGTTATTAGACTGGACTGATAAGGGACACCTAAACCTTTAATTTTTTTATTTAAACTTTTAATCCTATCAAATGACAGCAGTGGTTCTCCTCCATACCAGCTGATATGCATGCCTTTTAAAGGAAAAAATCTTTCAATAAAATTAATAATTTCAGCCTCTATTTCATCTGTAATATAATATTTTTTTTCATTGGCTTCAAAACAATAACTGCAGTTAAAATTACAGGCAGTAGTAGGTGCAATTGCTAAAGTTAGTTTATGATTATCATACTGCTGCTGTCTTTTCTTTAATTTACGCTGATTTATAAAATCTTCTTCCTGATTTGGAGTTACTAAAATTTTATTTTGTAAAAGTTGTAAATAAAGCATAGGCTTTTTGCTATAATCATAATTTTTTGGATCTTTTTTTATTTTTTGTATTTCAGAATAAGTATAATTATCCAGATCAGCGAGACTATTTGTTAAAGAATTATAAAGTAAATAGCCATATTTTTGAGATTTTAATAGTTTATTATATTTTGACCAGTGTAAATTGTGCAGAGATGTATTTTTATTATTCATTGCTTAGGCCTCCAGCAAATAATACTTATTTAAAAATGATTCTTAAATCAATAATTTTAACTAAAGGTTCATAGATTAACTTTTGAACAAAGTTTTAATAATATTAAAAGCAGTAAAAGTTATTTAGAACTCTTACTGCCTCTAATAAACCGTAGCCATTTCTAGCAAAATCTAATTTTAATTTTACCAGTCAATATAAAGTGTAGGGCATACACCAGCTGCAGAAACTTGATCTAAATCTTCATCACTTAAATCTGTCTGTAATTTAGGTAAAGTAAGAGTTTCATCTGCTTCTGGATCCCCCTCTACAAAGCTAAGTTTGTAACCATCTGGAAGCTTTTTACCACCACTTACTTCTGCAAGAGCCTCTGCAGGATCATCTAAAACCATATTACGAAAATCTCTGTCAATAGATGCCTTTTTCATAACTTCAACAACTGCCGCCTTAACTTCTTCTTTACTCATTGCCATACATACCACTCTCCCTGTTTATTATTTTAAAGCTTCTGAATTTTGCAAAAGCTTTAATTCGAATTTGACTTACTTATATTTTTCTATTTCATCTTCTTGTTTAACTCTAAATTTAATTTTAGCACAATTTTAGTTTAATACAACTGTACTTTAGGACAGTTTTCAGAAAAAAAAGTACAGTCTATATAGGTACCAGGTACAAAACGGCCGTTTTG
>JBNJFG010000035.1:0-21185 GCA_051746665.1 Bacillota bacterium | reverse complement strand
GTTTGGTTAAAAGTCACCCCAAAAATTTTAAAGGAGAAAAGCTGTTAATATTATGAGAGCAGCTTTAAGGAGGTATATTATCAAAATGAATGAATCTAGAAAAGCTTTTCATGCAGAATTAAAAGATTTAGAAAATGAAATGTTAAAGATGGGAAGTGTAGTTGGAGAAAGTATAAGCAAAAGTATTGAAGCTTTAATGAATAAAGATCTTGAGCTTGCAGATCAGGTAATAAAAGATGATGATATTATAGATGACTATGAACTTGATATAGAAGAGAAATGCACCCGCTTAATTGCTCTGCAGCAGCCGGTGGCAATTGATCTCAGAAAAATAATTGTTATTTCTAAACTGGTAACCGATTTGGAGAGAATAGGAGATAATGCATCAAATATAGCACATAGAGTCAAAGATATTGGAGATCAGCCTCTGATTAAAGAAATGCAGGATATGCCAGGGATGAGGGACATAGTTGTTCGGCAGCTTCGTAAAAGTTTAGAGGCTTTTGTTGATATGGATATTGAGAAAGCCAAACGAGTTGCTGCTGGAGATAAGGAAGTTAATCGTCTGGATAAACAAATTAAAGCTGAACTTTTAAATGTTATGAGTAATGACTGTGCTACAATTGAGCAGGGTACATCATTGATGTTTATAAGTCGCTTTTTAGAAAGAATTGGAGATCATTCAACTAACATTTGTGAACGTACTGTTTATATGAAAACAGGAAAGTGGACTGAGCTAGAATAAGTAAAAGAGCATATTTTAATAATTAGTTTTTAAAAATAATTATTTTATTAAAGATACATTCAATTTATATGGATGTATCTTTTTTTTGTGTAAAATTTTTAATTGAAATATATTAAATGCTGTGATAAAATTTCTAATTAGTAAATAAAAAGGATGGGATTATTTTGCTAAAAAAATTTTTAAGTTATTATAAAAATCACTGGAAATTATTTACAGCCACTCTTTTTAGTGCTGTTTTAATGTCGGGTCTGGATTTGGTTTATCCGATGTTTATTCAGCAGTTGATTGATGATTATTTTCCGGCTAGAAATTCAAATATGATGGTCCGAATTTCAGTGATTTTACTTGCTATTTATGTATTTCGTTTTATTTTTCAATATATAGTTCATTATTGGGGTCATGTAGTGGGGATCAGAATGGAAACAGATATGCGCTCTGATTTGTTTACTCATCTGCAGAAATTGTCTTTTAAGTTTTATGATAATAATAAAGTTGGTTATTTAATGTCCAGAGTTGTTAATGATTTAAATAACATATCTGAACTTGCTCACCACGGTCCGGAAGATTTACTGATTTCGTCAATGCTTTTAGTAGGTTCTTTGATTATTTTAGTTAATATGCACTGGCAGCTGGCCCTGGTTACCTTTGCTTTAATTCCAATCATGTTTTTCTTTTCGAAAATATTAGGCGAAAAAATGTATCATGCATTTAAAGTTATTCGAGAAAAAATGGCAGAGGTCAACACCATAGTTGAAGACAGTCTAAGTGGGATTAGAGTAGTTAAGTCTTTTACCAATGAAGATTACGAAAATGAAAAGTTTTGTGAGGGAAACCATAATTACCGACGCTCACGCGAATGGGCAATGAAAAATATGGCTCAATTTCATTCAGGCATGAATTTGTTTATTAATTTAATTCGTTTGAGTACTCTTTCTGCAGGAGGCTATTTTATTTATAATGGTTCTCTAACATCCGGTCAGATGATAGCCTTCTTATTTTATGTTGATATGTTTATGAATCCGATCAGAAGACTTGTCAATTTTAATGAGCAGCTGCAGCGAGGAATGTCAGGTTTCAGCCGTTTTCAGGAGCTCTTAGAGGTTGATCCAGAGATTATAGATAGTGCTGAGGCGGAAGATTTAGAAAATGTTGAGGGGCTAATTAAATATCAGAATGTAAGCTTTAGTTATGATAATCACGAGAAGGTATTAACTAATATTAATATAGAAATTGAACCCGGTAAAACAGTTGCTTTTGTTGGTCCTTCAGGTGCAGGTAAATCAACTCTAACCAAACTGCTGCCCCGTTTTTATGAAATTGACAGCGGCAGGCTTTCTATAGATGAAATTGATATTAAGAATGTGACTTTAGAATCACTGCGGCGAAATATTGGTATAGTACAGCAGGATGTATTTCTCTTTAATGGTACAGTGAGAGAAAATATTGCCTATGGTACAGCTAACGCCTCTGATCAAGAAATTATAGAAGCGGCTAAAAAGGCTAATGCTCATGAATTTATTTTAAGTCTAAGTGGTGGTTATGAAACTGATATTGGTGAAAGAGGAGTTAAACTTTCTGGAGGCCAGAAGCAGCGGGTTTCTATTGCGCGTTCATTTCTCAAAAATCCTCCTATTTTAATTTTGGATGAAGCAACTTCTTCACTTGATAACCGCAGTGAAAAGATTATCCAAGAATCACTGGAAAAACTAGCAGAGGGCAGAACAACTTTGGTTATTGCCCACCGCTTGTCTACAGTAATTAATGCTGATCAGATTATAGTTTTAACTGAAGCAGGTATAGTTGAACGAGGAAGACATAAAGAATTGATAAAAAATGGTGGGGAATATGCACAATTATATAATGAACAATTCTTATCTGAATTGGCTGAATAAAAATATATTAAAATAAATATAATTTCATAAAGATTGCTAAAAGTCGGGCCATGTCTCGGCTTTTTTTCTTTGACAACAGCCATTAAATCTGCGATACTATATACATGAAAAAGATAATATTTGAAAAGAATATCTTAATATAATAAATAGATTTATCTAAGCTATATCACGGAAGGATGATTAGTCATGACTAAAAAATTATATCGGTCCAAAAATGACAGGATGATTGCAGGAGTTTGTGGGGGACTGGCAGATTATTTTAATGTAGACTCTTCTTTAGTTAGACTTGCAGTTTTATTTATATTTTTGTTTCAGGGTATTGGTTTAATTGCCTATATTATTGCCTGGCTTGTAATGTCAGAAGAGCCAGTTAAAAATGAATATCGAATGCCTGATGATTATTATATAGAAGAGCAAAATAAAAAAGAAAATGAAAAACAGCATCATCGCTATGATGCAGATGATGGTCAAAATCAAAATAAAAACCATGATCAAGAAAATAGAACAGAAAGCGAAGAAAAATATTATCAGCAGTATCAGGATCAAAATTCAAAAAGTAATAATAATAACCGCCGCAAATTATTTGCTGTGATAATGATTTTAGTCGGATCTATTTTTTTAATTGATATCTGGATTCCAGATTTATACTGGGAAAAATATTGGCCGTTAATTTTGATTGCTGCTGGAGCTTTAATGCTTAAAGGTGATAATAATGACAGATAATAGAGATCGCAGCTTAATTGCCGTAATTTTAATTTTTGCAGGAATAATATTTTTGGGTGATACCTTAGGCAAATATAGTTTTAATATGTTTTTCTTTTTGCGAAGTTATTGGCCGTTATTATTAATTATTTTTGGTTTTCATATTTTGTTACAAAAAACTAAATTTTGGTTTATTGTACCTGCAGTAGTTGCTGTATTATCTATCTATTTGATTTATTTGCTTATTAATCAACAGTCTTTTTACTTTATACCTCAGCTGCGAATGAAAATTTTCGATTTTAATAATTTACCATTTAGATAATATCTTAAAATTTTCAAAAAGAAAACCACCTTAAATATTTAAGGTGGGATTTCTTTTAATTGCCTGCAATTCTTTTTTCGATTATTGGTGCTAATAATAGTAACATAAATATTTTTAAGATATCGCCTGGTATAAAAGGAATTATAGTCAAGTTTAAAGAAGCAATTATTCCTGTTCCTGTAATGAAAGTAAAATAAAGGCTTCCAATTATGTAATTACTTAAAACTGCAGCAGCCAAAATAAAGAAATCTTTCTTTTTATTTCCACTGCAGTTAGCTGCAATCCAGGCAGCTAGAGCAAAACTTATTAAAAAACCACCGGTAGGTCCGGCAATTACACCCAGGCCTCCACGTCCACCGGAAAAAATAGGTAAGCCAAAAGCACCCAATAAAAGATATGTAATTTGAGCAAGCACACCATATTTTTTACCCAATAATCTTCCAGAAAGTAGAACAAAAAATGACTGCAGAGTTATCGGCACAGGACCAATTGGTATTATAATATAAGCACCAACTGCAGTCAGAGCTGCCATTAAAGCTGCTTTGATCATTTTATTAGTTTTCATTTTCAAAACTCCTTTATATAATTATTTAGAAATAATTGACCAATGGTCAATTAACATTAAATAATCATATCACAATTTTAAATTTTTTTAAACTATAGCTATAAATTAATTAATAAAATAGGGGGATCAAAATGAGAGAATTATATTTAAAAGCACCTGCAAAAATAAATCTTGCTCTGCATATCAAAGGATTAAGGGAAGATGGATTTCATGAGCTGCAGATGATTATGCAGAGTATAAGTTTAGCTGATCGGATAAAACTAAAGAGAAAAAGTGGTGGTATTGTTGTGAAAACATCACATGTAGAGCTGCCAACTGATGAAGAAAACCTTGCTTATCAAGCAGCTGAAATATTTTTTGAAGAACATAAAGAAGTTAAGCAGGGTGTAGAAATTTATATAGAAAAAAATATTCCAATTGCAGCTGGCATGGCAGGCGGAAGTACAGATGCAGCAGCGGTAATGAAAGGTCTTCATCAACTTTTTGAAATAGAGACAGATTACGAGACTATGAGAAATAGATTAGAAAAAATAGGATCTGATGTTCCTTATTGTCTTGAAGGTGGAACAGTTTATGCGTCTGGCAAAGGTGATAAATTAGAATCATTACCTTTTATAGGTGAAAAATATTTAGTTGTTGTTACACCATCATTTAAGATTTCTACTCCAGAAGTATATAGATTATATGATAAATTAAATAATGAAAACCAGTCAAATTTTGCTGCAGTATTGAAAAACTTAAAAAATGAAGAAAAAATAAATTGGAGTTTAGATTATCAAAATGATTTAAAGGAGGCTTCCGAAAAAATATGTCCTGAGATTAGAGAAGTTAAGGATATATTTAAAAATACCAAGGCTGAATTCACTCTGCTGTCTGGAAGTGGGCCCACAGTATTTTCTGTCTATAGCAGTCGTGAACAAGCTGAAAAAGTCGCTGCAAAGTGGCCGCGAAAAAATGATTTTGTAACTGTAGTAAAAACAATTGATAAATATTAATAAAAATACTGCAAAATAAAAAGCTAACATAGGATTGACATCAAATATATTTCGTGTTATACTTTCACCAATAAATATTAAGACTTTGGGAGTAGTGATTAGGATGAAAAAAGAAAAAAATATTACAATGAAAGAGGCAAAAGAAAAAACAGGATTAAGCTCTAGACAGATTCGTTATTATGATCAACAAAGTTTAATTTTCCCTGCGCGGAGTAAGGGTAATCAGCGTCTTTTTTCGGAAAATGATATAAAAAGATTGCTGAAAATAAAGATTCTTCTAGCTGAAGGTAACAGCATTGAGACAGTTAAGTTAAAGCTGAAAGTGCCTGAATATGAAGAAGAAAACACAATTGAATTAGATTATGATGATCAAAATGATTATTATTCAGATGTTGAGCTGGATTCTCTTTTTCCTGTTTCAAATCGTTCTGAGTTAATAAAAAAACTTTCCCGGAGTAATAACAAAGGATATAAAGAGGAGGAAGAATGAATGAAAAAATTTAGTAGAGAGAAAATTTTACAAATTGCTGAAGAAAAAAATGTGGAATTTATCAGACTTCAGTTCGTTGATATTTTAGGAATTATAAAGAATGTTGCAATTACAATTGAACAGCTGCCAGAAGCGCTTGATGGCAAGATCATGTTTGATGGTTCATCTATTGAAGGGTATACTCGTATCCATGAATCCGATATGTATTTAAAACCTGATTATGATACTTTTACGATTTTCCCATGGGAAACTAATGGTGGCTGCACAGCCAGGATGATGTGCGATATTTATTTACCAAATGGAGAACCATTTGTTGGCTGTCCTAGAGGAACATTAAAAAGAGCAATGGCTGAAGCAGAAGAAATGGGATATGAAATGTTTGCTGGACCTGAGCCAGAATTTTTCTTATTTGAAAAAGATAAAGATGGTAATCCAACAACTAATACTCATGATAAAGGTGGTTATTTTGATCTTTCACCAGTTGATTTAGGTGGAGATGCTCGTCGAGACACAGTATTAGCACTTAAAAAAATGGGTTTTGAAGTAGAAGCAGCACATCATGAAGTAGCACCTGGTCAACATGAAATTGATTTTAAATATACTCCTGCTTTAAGAACAGCAGATAATATTGCTACTTTTAAATTTGTAACTAAAATTATAGCAATGCAGCACAACTTACATGCTACATTTATGCCGAAACCTATTTATGGAGAAAGTGGTTCTGGAATGCATGTTCATCAATCATTATATAAAGATGGTCAAAACGCGTTCTATGATCCTGATGATGAATATGGATTAAGCGAAATCGCATATTATTACATAGGTGGATTATTAAAACATGCTAAAGAAACTACAGCAATTTTAAATCCTACAATTAATTCTTATAAACGTTTAGTTCCAGGTTATGAAGCTCCTGTTTACATATCATGGTCTACTCAAAACAGAAGTGCTTTAGTTCGTGTGCCTTCTGCTAGGGGTAATGGAACTCGCTTAGAATTAAGAAATCCTGATCCAGCAGCTAATCCATATCTTGCTACTGCTGTAATGCTTAGAGCGGGTTTAGATGGAATAAAAAATAAAATTGATCCAGGTGAGCAGACAACAGATAATATTTATGAAATGGGTTATCAAGAGAGAAAATCCAGAGGGATTAATAGTCTTCCTGCAACTATGGAAGAAGCGCTTAAATGTTTTCAAAAAAGTGAATTTATGAGAGAAACATTGGGAGAACATATTTTCAACCATCTTGTTAAAGCCAAAAAAATTGAATGGTCAGTATATAAAAAGCAGGTTCACAGTTGGGAAATTGATCAGTATTTAAGTACTTATTAAGGATTAATTGGGAGGATACATATAATGAACGGTAGAGAAAATATTCAAGAACATTTAAAAAAAGTTAAATTGAGTAAACTTGATACCAGATCATTATCTTTTTTAGCTCTCTTTATTGCATTTACTGCTGTAGCAACTTATCTGCATATCCCTGGTCCAAGCAGTTCGTATTTTAATCTGGGTGAGGTAGCAATTTATACGATTGCCTTAACTTTTGGTGCTAAAGCCGGAGGAATTGCAGGTGGAGTTGGTTCTGCACTAATGGATATAATCTTAGGTTATTCAATTTGGGCTCCTTTTACTTTTGTAATTAAAGGTCTAGAAGGTATGTTGGTTGGTAAAATTTCAAGCCAAGATAAAGACAAAAAATTTGACAGAAAAATATTTGCAATAATTGTTGGTGGGAATGTTATGATTCTAGGTTATGCATTAGCAAAAGGTTTTTTGTTGAGTTGGGCTGTTGTGTTACCAGAAATAGGAATTGATTTTGCCCAAATGTTGATTGGTGGCGTTTTAGCAATTCCACTATCCCATCATCTAGATAACTATTTTAGGAAGTGATATTATTGGAAATTGGTAAGTTAGCAGGAAATAATTTAAAAAAAGTAATATTAAATAAGATTGATCATTTTAGATCAGATGTTATAGTACCAGCAGGTGTTGGGGAAGATAGCTCAGTAATTGATCTAGGTGATTATTTGTTAGTTGTTTCATCTGATCCTATAACTGGTGCAGAAAAAAATGCTGGCTTTATTGCTGTAAATGTTTCTTGTAATGATATAGCTGCAGCAGGAGCTGAACCTTTTGGAATTCAGGTAGTTTTATTATTACCTCCTAGTTTAGGCGAAGAAAAGGCAGCAGATCTTATGGATGAAATAGTTGGGACTGCAAAAGCAATGGAGATTGAGGTTTTAGGGGGTCATACAGAAATTACTGACCTGGTTCAAAAACCAATAATTACAGTAACTGCCTTAGGTAAAGCGGTAAAAGAAGAATTAACTTCGAGTTCTGCAGCCGAGCTTGGAGATGATTTATACATCTCAAAAGGTATTGGCATAGAGGGCAGCTATATCTTAGCTAATGATTATCAAGATTATTTAATTGAGCAAGGAGTTAGTCGGGATTCTATAGATAAAGCAGCTGGATATTTGGATCTTTTAAGTGTGATTCCCGAAAGTAGAATAGCAAGAAAAAATGGAGTCAAAGCAATGCATGATGTTACTGAAGGTGGAGTTTATGGTGCAGTAGCAGAAATGGCAGCCGCTTCGGAACTCGGATATGTAATTGAAGCAGATAACTTTAAAATAAAACCTGAGGTAAACGATATTTGCACTAAATTAGATATTGACCCTGCAGGTTTAATTTCATCTGGGTCAATGTTAATGGCAGCCGCTCCAGATACTGATTTAGTCTCAATATTTGCTAAAAATAATATTGAATTGATTAAAGTTGGTAGATTGATTGAAAATGGGAGCTATATTGAGAAAGATGGAGCAAAGGAAGAATTTTCCTTGCCGGCTGAGGATGAACTTTGGAAATTTATCAAAAATCTAACAAAACGCACTTGACATTTACAATATTTGGAATTATACTAGTATTAACAAAAAATTCCAAAGGTGGTGCATTTATGAAAATTACAGATGTCAGAGTTTTCCCAGTCGAAATTAATGGAAGTTTGGTCAAGGCTTATGCGACGGTGACTTTTGATGACGCTTTTGTTATTCGTGAAATGCGAGTAATTGAAGGTAAAAATGGAACTTTTCTTTCAATGCCTTCAAGAAGAAAAAGAAACGGGAACTACCAAGACATATGTTTTCCAATTTCTGCTAAATTAAGAGATCTAATGGAAAACGAAGTTTTGGAAAAATTTAATGGTTTGTTAGAAAGTGCTTAATTTATAAAATGCAATAATTAAATTTCAAGAGATAACACTACCACGGTAGTGTTATCTCTATATTTGAAGAATTCAAATCTTGACAAAAATCCATTTCTCTGTTATACTTCAAGCGATTAAAGAGTCAAAATGGATTTTTTATGTCTTTTCAATAAATTATCAATTATATAAAATTCATTCCTAATTTTAAGGAGGATATTATAGATGTCAGATTCAGATCTATTGAGTATTATTCTGGCTGCTGGTAAAGGTACTAGAATGAAGTCAGATAAAATAAAAGTCTTACATCCAGTTGCAGGGAAAGCAATTATAAAACATGTTTTAAATACTCTAGTTGGGTTAAATAGTAAAATTGTTAATGTGATTGGACATCAGAAAGAAGTGGTTCAGGCTGAATTAGAAGATTTAGATAAATTGGATTTAAATTATGTAATTCAATCTGAACAGCTGGGTACAGGTCATGCTGTACAACAAGCTGAAAGTTATATAGAAAAACATGAGGGAGCCGTTCTAATTCTTTATGGAGATACTCCACTTTTAAAGAGAGAAAGCATTGCTCAATTTGTAAAAGAACATAATGAAAATGATTCTGATTTAACAGTAATGACAGCTCTTTTTGATGACCCTGAAGGTTATGGTAGGATTGTTAAAGATAATGAAGGGCATTTAACTGCGATTGTAGAAGAAAAAGATGCTGATTCGGAGATTAAGAAAATCAAAGAAATTAATAGTGGAGTTAACTGTATTGATAGTGAGTTATTAAAAGATTTTTTAAACAATATGGATAATAATAATTCGCAGGGTGAATATTACTTAACTGATATTATTGAATTTGCTGTAAGCAAAGATAAAAAGATTAATACATATACTGTTCAGGACTCTGATGAAATAATAGGTATTAATACTAGAAAACAGCAGGCAAAAGCTGAAAAAGTATTAAGAAATAGAGTCATTGAGAAGCATTTAAATAATGGAGTTACTATTATAGATCCTGATACTACTTTTATAGATGCTGAAGTAGAAATTGAGCAGGATGTTACTATATATCCTTTTAATTATTTAGAAGGGAGCACTAAAATAGCAAAAAATACAGTTATTAATCCAAATTGCAAATTGAAAAATGCAGTTATAGGAGAAAATGTAGAGATTCTTTCCAATACTATTATAAAGGATAGTTCAGTTGGAGCCAATACTAATGTTGGACCATTTGCTTATCTAAGGCCTGGTTCAACTGTAGAAGATAGCTGTAAGATTGGAGATTTTGTAGAACTAAAAAAGACTACTGTAAAAAGTAGAGCAAAAGTACCACATCTTTGTTATGCTGGTGATGCCGAAATTGGCGAAGATACTAATATTGGTGCTGGGACAATTTTTGCTAATTACGATGGACAAAAAAAATCCCGAACTATAATTGGTAAAAATGTTTTTATCGGAAGTGACTCAATTTTAATTGCACCTTTAAAAATTGGCAACGGAGCTAAAACAGCTGCTGGCTCAGTTGTAACTAAAGATATAAAATCTGGTGATACTGTAATGGGAGTTCCAGCGCGAATCTATAAATCTAAAAGCAAGGATTCTTAGACCATGAGATTAAATAAACCAGGGGGTCAAAAAATGTCCAGTTATAGTGAACAGTTAAAAATATTTGCTGGTAACTCACATCCTCAACTAGCACAGGATTTATGTGATTATCTGGGGACAGAGTTAATTAATGCTGATGTAACAAGGTTTAAAGATGGTGAAATTGGGGTTAGAACACATGAAACAGTAAGAGGAGCTGATGTTTTTGTTGTACAGCCAACATCACCTCCTGTGAATGAAAATTTAATGGAGCTTTTGATAATTATTGATGCACTGAGAAGAGCTTCGGCTCGTAGAATTACAGCAGTAATCCCTTATTATGGTTATGCTCGTCAAGATAGAAAAGCAAGTCCAAGAGATCCCATAACATCAAAATTAGTTGCTAACCTGCTTACAGAAGCCGGTGCACGTAGAGTATTATCAATTGATTTCCACGCACCACAGATACAGGGGTTTTTTGATATTCCTGTTGATCATCTATATGCTGCTCCCATTATGGTTGATTACTTTAAAAATATTGACCAATCTAATTTTATTGCTGTAGCGCCAGATGTTGGTTCTGTAAAAAGAGTACGCTCTTTTGCTGAAAGTCTGGATATTCCAATGGCTATTATTGATAAAAGAAGACCTAAACCTAATGTTGCAGAGGTCATGAATGTTATTGGAGAAGTAGCTGGTAAAAATGTTATATTATTAGATGACATAATTGATACTGCAGGAACGATTACAGCTGCTGCTGAAGTACTTAAAGAAAAAGGTGCAAAAGATGTTTATGCATGTGGAACTCATGCTTTATTTTCAGGTCCTGCTGTTGAGCGCCTAAAAAAAGCACCAATTAGCAAAATAATTGTTACCAATACGATTGCTCAAAAAGAGCATGATCTTGATAATCTTGAAGTTCTTTCTGTAGCGCCTTTAGTAGGAGAAGCTATTGATAGAATTTTCAAAGATTTATCTGTTAGTGTATTATTCTAAATAATTTTTCTAAAACACTTGCCCAAAATGGGCTTTGATGTTATAATAAAATTTGTTATGTCTTATTTATCGCAGACCTGCCAGTATTATGAGTTGATCTGGCTTAAAATTTAATTTATGCAAGGAGAGGATAGTCATGGAGAGACATTCTATTGAAGCTGAACTAAGGACTGAAACTGGAAAGGGTGCAGCCCGCAGAATAAGAAGAAGCGGACTTATCCCTGGTGTTGTTTATGGAAGAGGAAATGAGCCGCGATCTATTAAGGTGGATCCACAGGATATTGAAAAACTTCTCCTATCTAATGCTATCTTTGATCTGACTTTTGTCGGAGAAGATGGAGAAGAATCAACCGTAATTATTAAGGACTATCAGAAAGATGTTATTAAGCAGAACTTACTGCATGTCGATTTCCAATTTATTTCTATGGATGAGAAGATTACTGTTTCTGTACCAATGAATTTAGAAGGAGAAGCAGTTGGTGTTCGTGATGGAGGAGTATTACAGCAGCTTTTACGTGAAATTGATATTGATGTATTACCTTCTGAAATACCAGAAGAAATTACAATTGATATTTCTGAATTAGAAGTTGGTGAATCTTTATCTGTAGCTGATCTTGAGCTTTCTGATACTATTGATTTGGTAACAGATAGTGACGAAGTTATTGTAACTGTTGTTACACCTACTGAACTTGTCGAAGAAGACGAGGAAGAGGAAGAAGACGAATTCTTAGAGCCAGAAGTAATTGGTGAAGAGGACGAAGAAGAAGGCGAAGAAGAAGCAGGGGAAGACGAACCAAAGCCCTGGGAATAAATATTTTAGTAAAGATATTGAGCGCGGCCTGAAAGGCTGCGCTTCAATTTATTAATGGAGGTTTGAATCTTGAAAATAATTGCTGGTCTTGGTAATCCGGGCGAAAAATATGCTTATACCAGACATAATATTGGTTTTATGGTTATTTCAGAGTTGTCAGATAGATTTAAAATTAACAGCAGTTATAAATTTGATGGTCTCATCGGTGATTTTTTCTTTGGTGGGGAAAAAATTATAATTTTTCAGCCAATGAAATATATGAACAAAAGTGGTCAACCAATTTACAAAGTGCTTGACTATTTTCAAATAGAAGCTGAGGATCTGCTGGTTATTCATGATGATTTGGATCTTGAACTAGGAAAGATGAGATTCAAACAAAATGGTGGCAGTGGTGGTCATAATGGAATTAAATCTATTATTAATAATCTTGGCACAGATAATTTCAAACGATTAAAGATTGGAATTGATAGGCCGCCAGAAAATATACCTGTTCCCGATTTTGTCTTAACAACTTTTCGGGGAGAAGAAAAAGAAATTTCAAAAAAAGTTGTTGAAGAAGCTGCTTCTGCAGTTGAATTAATGTTAAAAGAAAATATTATGAAAGCAATGAATAAATATAATGGATAACAGGCCCGTACATTTTGTGTAGGGGCTATTTTGCCATTTCTTAAGAATTAAAGTTTTGAATAATTTGATTAAAATATTCATTTTAGAAATGGAAATGTTTATAGTAAGCTTTTAAGGAGCAGTATTTAGATGAATTTTAAAGATCTATTATTAGAAAATCAAAAATTTAAAAAAATTGCAAAAAATATTAATACTTCAGCTCAATCTATCAGTGGTTTAAGTGGAAGTAGGATTTCCTACTTTGCAGTTAACTTTTTAAAAAGAACTGATAAAGATATAGTATTCTTTTTACCAGATAATTATTATTTGCAGCAGATGCAGGAAGATTTAATTCGTTTAATTGGTAAAAATGAATTTCTAGTATTTCCAGAAGAAGAAATTTTGCCTCATGAACAGTTGATGCCAGATTTAACAACTATGAGTGAAAGAACCAAGGTATTGACAGAGCTAATTTTTTCAATTGATCAAAAAAAGAAAATCATTTTAACTACACCAGCTGCAGTTTTTAAAAAATTACCTCCAAAGGATATTTATCAAAATAGTAGTATTAATATTGAAAATGGAATGGAAATTGCTATTTCAGAACTTAAAGAGAAATTTTTTGCTCTCGGTTATAAAAGAGAAGAAATGGTAGAAGCACCTGGACAATATAGTATTCGTGGTGGAATTATCGATGTTTTTACACTTTTGGATGAGCAGCCATTTAGAATTGAGCTTTTTGGAGATGAAGTTGATTCAATACGTAAAATTGACTTAACTGCTCAGAGATCTAAAATGCAGGTGAATCAGATCACTATCCCTCCTTTTGCAAATTTAGTTATTAATAAAGAAGTAGTTAATCGGGCTTATCCTAAATTAGAAGCTGCATATTCTAAAGCTGCAGTAAAACTTGCAGAAAATAATCATCAAGAAGAGGCTGCTTATTTAAAAGAAAAAGCTAAAAAAATGCTTGAGAATTTAGAACAAAAGCATCGTTTTCCAGGATTTGAACAGTTTTTGCCTTTTTATTATGAAAAAACAGCTAACTTTTTTGATTATTTAGAGGAAAGCATAATTTTTGCTGTGCGCCCTCACAAAATGGAGCAGCTGACCCATGACTATTATCAAGAAATTACCGAAACTTACACTAGACTTTTAGAACAGGGAATGGTTTTTCCGGAATATTTGGATAATTTTATTTCTGAATCTGAGTTTAGGCAGGAAATCACCAGGAATCGGGTAGTAGATATTAATTCTGATTTTGAAGATAATACAGTTATTGAAAATGATATTCATTTTAACACATCTTCTCTTGAACCTTTTCATGGCCAGTTAGAACTATTTAGTGAAAAGTTGATGGAATTATTAAATAAAAAATATCGAATTGCGATTACTCTAAATTCAGCCAGCAAAAAAAGAAGATTAAAAATGTTTTTAGAAAATAAAAATTTAGTTGTTGGTGATAATTTCGAAGAAAGCAGAATTGTTATTTTCCCTGATAGTTTAGCAGAAGGATTTGTTTTTAATGATATTAAACTAGCTGTATTTAGTGATAAAGAAGTTTTTGGTAATGAACAGAAAAAGAAAAGAAAAATTGGTGACTTTGAAGATGGAGTTGAAATTTCTAATGTTGATGATCTAAAAGCTGGAGATTTTGTAGTTCATGAAAATCATGGTATTGGTAAATATTTAGGAGTTAAGACTTTAGAAATTCAAGGACAGCATAAGGATTATCTTGTTTTAAAATATGCAGGTGAAGATAAACTTTATGTTCCTACAGAAAAAATAGATCTTGTGCAAAAATATATCGGCTCTGATGCGGGTTCACCTAAGCTGTATAAATTAGGAAGTAGTGATTGGAAAAAAGTTAAGGAAAAGGTACAACAATCAGTTGAGGAAATGGCAGTTGGATTATTAGAATTATATGCTGAGAGAAAGACTTTAAGTGGATATCAGTTTTCAGATGATGATCTCTGGCAGCAAGAATTTGAAGATGCTTTTCCTTTTGAAGAAACACCAGATCAAAAAAAGGCAATTGAAGCTGTTAAATCTGATATGGAATCTAAAAAACCTATGGACCGGTTATTGTGTGGTGATGTTGGCTATGGTAAAACTGAAGTAGCTATTCGGGCTGCTTTTAAAGCTGCATTAGATAGCAAACAAACAGCCGTTTTAGTCCCAACTACTATTTTAGCTCAACAGCATTACAACACTTTTTCTGAAAGAATTGAAGAATTTCCAGTGAGAGTAGGAGTTTTGAGTAGGTTTATCACTGCTGCTGAACAGCGAAAAACTTTAAAAAAATTAATTAAAGGTGAAATAGATATCTTAATTGGAACTCACCGATTATTATCTAAAGATGTTATTTTTGATGATTTAGGACTATTAATTATTGATGAGGAACAGCGATTTGGTGTTACTCATAAAGAAAAACTTAAAAATTTAAAAAGAAATGTAGATGTATTAACTTTAACAGCTACTCCAATTCCTAGAACTCTGCATATGGCTTTGGTTGGTGTAAGGGATATGAGTCTCATAGAAACTCCACCTGAAAATAGATATCCTATTAGAACTTTTATTAAAGAATATAATAAAGAATTAATTGCTAGTGCCATTAGAAGAGAATTAGCTAGAAAAGGACAGATTTATTTTGTTCATAATCGAGTAAAAGATATAGAACAAACTGCTGGTAAACTTCAAAAGTTAATGCCTGAAGCAAAAATAGCGGTTGCTCATGGACAAATGAATGAAAATCGCTTAGAAAAAATAATGTATGACTTTTATCATCATAAATTTGATATTTTAGTTTGTACAACAATAATTGAAACAGGACTTGATATTCCAAATGTAAATACTATAATTATCAACCATGCAGATAAAATGGGATTATCACAGCTTTATCAATTGAGAGGTAGAGTTGGTAGAACAAATAGAATTGCTTATGCTTATTTACTTTATGAAAGAGATAGAATTTTACCCGAGGTAGCAGAAAAAAGATTAGAGGCAATTAAAGAATTTTCTACTCTCGGTTCTGGTTTTAAGATAGCGATGCGTGATCTGGAAATTCGAGGTGCCGGAAATTTATTAGGTCCTGAACAGAGTGGACATATTGCAGCAATTGGTTTTTCTTTATATACTAAGTTATTAGAAGGAACTATTGAAGAACTTAAAGGTAAGTCTGATAAAAAAGAATTTAAAGTAGAAATTGATCTTAATCTTGATGCTTATATACCTGATGACTATATTAAATATGAAGCGAGAAAGATTGAAATATATAAAAAAATAAAATCTATAGAAAATGAAGCTGACGCTTTAGATACTATCGATGAATTAATTGATAGATTTGGAGAACCTCCTATAGAAATTATGCGTTTAATTAATGCAGGTAGATTGAAATTCATAGCTTCTGAATTGAATATTGAGCTAATTAAAGAAAAAGATGCTAAAATTATCTGTCAATTCATTAACGCTGAAGTAGTTGATGGTAAAAAGTTGGTAGAATTCAGCAAGAAGTATAGACGGAAAATTAAAATCAAATCTGCAAAAAAACCACAGATAATAATTAAAATTGATGATCCAGAAAATATTGATAAACAATTATTGAAGATGTTAAGAGATTTAAAAAATATTTAAAGTAAGAAAATTTTAGTTGGTTAATGTTAGAAAACAACTCAAACGGAAAGATCTAAAGGGTGGAAAAGATGTCTCAAAACACAAAAAAAGACAGTTTTATTAAGGGAGCAGCTATTTTAACGGCTGCAGGTTTGGCAGCTAGAGTGATGGGGTTTGGTTATCGAGTGATATTAACCAGAATTATAGGTGCTGAAGGAATGGGTCTTTATCAAATGGCTTATCCTATATATACTGTTTTATTGGTTGTTTCAAGATCTGGTATTCCAGTAGCTTTAGCTAAGTTGATAGCAGATAAAATAGCGGCTGACAAGAAAAAAGAAGCATATAAGATATTTAAAGTGGCTAGAAAAATGAGTTTTGTTGTAGGTTTGTTAATATCGATTATTATGGCTTTATCAGCAAAACCTTTGATATCACTGCTTTCACTAGATCCAAGATCATATTATGCTGTTTTGGCAATTTCACCTGCTATTTTTGTTGTTTCAATTATGGCTTCCTATAGAGGTTTTTTTCAAGGACTTCAGGATATGGTTCCAACCGCAAAATCCCAGATTTTAGAGCAGTTTGTTCGAATGATTACTATGATTGGATTGGTCGTGTTTTTAGTCCCTTATGGTTTAGAATTTGCAGCTGCTGGAGCCAGTTTTGGTGCAGTAAGTGGGGCTTTTGGTGGGCTTTTAGTCTTATTATATATTTATGCTAAAAGAAAAGAAAAAGTATTTACTTTTCTCGAAAGTGGATATGATTCAATAGAACTAAGCTCTAAAAGTGTAGTTAAAAGAATAGTTTCTTTGGGAGTACCAATTACTCTGGGCGCACTTGTAATGCCTTTGATGAGTCTTGTTGATTTAGTTTTTGTTCCCAATAGACTGCAGGCTGCAGGTTATATGGTTAGAGAGGCAACTGCATTATATGGAATGTTTGCTGCTGTAGCAATGCCTCTTGTTAATTTTCCAACTATTATCACCGTTTCTTTATCAGCAAGTCTGGTACCTGCTATTGCTGAAGCTTTTACTCTAGGTAAAGAAAAATTAATTAATTATCGTACTCAAACTGCTTTAAGATTGACTGTTTTAATTTCATTACCTGCCTCAGCAGGGCTTTTTCTACTGGCTGAACCGCTTACAGAAATTATTTTTTCAGAACCTGGAGCTGCTGTTCCGCTTCGTTTTGTAGCTTGGGGAGTATTTTTTATTGCCTTACAGCAGACAAGTACTGGAATTTTAAATGGGATTGGTAAAACTTCTATTCCGGCCCGCAATCTAATGATTGGTGCAATATTTAATGCATTTATTAATTATACTCTAACTGCAGTACCTGCTTTTGGGATTAGAGGAGCTGCTCTGGGTACTACAATCGGTTTTGCTATTGCAGCTATTTTAAATCTATATTATGTAAAAAGAGAAACGGGATTTGTGATAGATTTCAAGACAATGATTTTTAAGCCCTTTGTTTCTGTGATTTTAATGGGTGCTTTTGTTAAGATATTTTATAATTTTTTATATAATTTTTTAGAAAAGTATAGTATTTATTTTGCATATCAAATAACAACGTTTACTATTGTTGCTGGGGCTGCTGTGTTTTATTTTGTCACATTATTATTATTTAACGAAATTAGATATAATGATTTGGCTGTGCTGCCAGCTTTTGGTAAAAAATTAGCTGATAAATTAGAAAAACTTGGTTTTTTGAAAAAATAATTATGGATAAATAAAAAATTCAGCATAAGCAGGAGGTTTAATTTTGGATAAAGATATCAGAAATGAAATTTTAAAAGAATTAGATCAATTAATTAAAGTCATGGCAGTACTTAGAGGGCCCGATGGTTGTCCCTGGGATAAAAAGCAGGATTATTATTCAATAAAAGAGAATATAATAGAAGAAGCTTATGAAGTAGTAGAAGCTTTAGAAAAAAATGATATTAATGCTTTTAAAGAAGAATTAGGAGATCTTTTATTACAGGTAGTATTTGAATCTCAAATGGCTTATGAAAAAGATGATTTTAATTTAGGTGATGTTGCAAGAGTGTTGAGAAAAAAGTTAATTAGGCGACACCCCCATGTTTTTGCAGAAGCAGAAGTTGAAGGTTCTGATGAAGTATTAAGAAATTGGGAAAAAATAAAAGAAGAAGAAAAAGCAAATAAAAATCAAATCACTTCGCTGCTTGATAAATTCAATCAAGGGCAGAGTGCTTTGAATCAAGCTTATGATATTCAAAAAATTGCAGCAGAAGTTGGTTTTGACTGGGATAATTTAAAACCTGTTTTAGATAAAATTGAAGAAGAATTATCTGAGTGCAAAGAAATCATTGCTGTTACTCCTGATAATGTTAGCCTTAATAACGAATGTTTGAGTGAGAGTCAAAAAGATAAATTGGAATCTGAAATCGGGGATTTGCTTTTTGCTGTTGTTAATTTCTCTCGTTTTAATAATATAAATCCAGAATTAGCATTATTAAAAACAATATTAAAGTTTAAAAATCGTTTCAAATTTATTGAAGATGAAATAAGAAGAAATAAAAATAATTTTGGAGATTATAATTTAGAAGAATTAGATGAATTTTGGAATCAAGCTAAAAATGAAGAATAGTTTTATTTATAGGAGGATTAATAAAATGAAAAAAAAGCTTATTACTATTTCAATAATTAGTGTTTTATTTAGTTTAATAATAGCAGTGCCAGTGCTGGCATTTGATGTGGCAGCTGACTCCGCTATTTTATTAGAAGCAGAAACAGGACAGGTTTTATTCGAAAAAAATGCTGATCGAGAATTGCCTCCAGCGAGTATTACTAAAATAATGCCACTTTTGATTGCTATGGAAAAACTAGAAGAAGGCAGCATTGCATTAGATGATCAAGTGAATATTAGTAGATATGCTCAGTCAATGGGGGGTTCTCAGATATATTTAGCTGCTAACACTCAGGTGGAATTAGAAAAATTACTTAAAGCAGTCACAATTGCTTCTGGTAATGATGCTAGTGTAGCTGTAGGAGAATATATTGCCGGCACATATAGCAATTTTATTGCTATGATGAATGATAAAGCGAAAGAGTTGGGGATGAACTCCACTAATTTTGCTAACTCAACTGGTCTTCCAGATCCCAACCATTATTCTACAGCAAGAGATATTTCTATTATGGCAAGAGAGCTGGCTAAGTATCCTCAGATTTTAGAATGGGCTTCTATCTGGACTGAAACTATTCAATTACCAAATCGAAAAGCTATGCTTGTAAATACAAACAGTCTGATTAATAAATATCCAAGTATGGATGGGTTGAAAACTGGCCATACTCAAGAAGCTGGTTTTTGTTTGGCTTCAACTGCTAAAAAAGGTGATACTAGATTAATATCAGTTGTTTTGCAGGGTGAAACTCTTACTGAAAGAGAAGAAGCAACAACGAGACTCTTAGATTATGGATTTAATGCTTTTTCTAAACGAAAAATAGCAGCTAAGGGTGATCAAATTCAAAATATACCTATAGTTGAATCAGAAGAGAAAGTTGCAGTAGGTGAAATAGCAAGCGATTTACATGTGATGGTACAAAAGGGTAGAGAAAAAGAAATCTCACAAAAAGTAGAAGTAAAAGATTCTCTAACTGCACCAATTGATAAAGGTGGAGTATTAGGCGAATTAACTGTATATAATGGTGAGAAGGTAATTTCTAAAGTAAATGTAGTAGCAGCTGAAGATATTAAACGTGCTAATATAATTGTTAGAATGTGGAAAAAGATTTTTAATTAAGCAAATAATTTTCCGCTTTAATTTAAAATAATTATACCTATATATAATGTAAATAATAAAGACACTCCATTATAATTCAAGTGGGGTGTCTTTATTTTGCATGTTTTTTGAAAAGTTCTTGACAGTATATAATATAAATGTTACTATAGTAAACGTTGCAGCAATAATTATTTTTGTTTGCAAATTTTTATCAAAAAAATGTTTTTTATTCTTGACAAATGAATAGTTTGATGTTAATATAATGTGTGTCGCTGAAAAGTAATTAATAATATTTTTCCGGCAGACAAAATTATTTTAAAAAGTTCTTGACAAAGTAGAAAGGGCTTGATAAGATAATAGATGTCGCACAAATATTCTCCTGAAAAATTGAGATTGAAAATAATCTCAAATGGAGATCAAAAAAGAGCTAAATTTTAAAGCTTAAATATTTCTCTTCTTTATATATAAGAGAAAATAAAGCTTTTAAATTTAAGAAAAATATTTTAAAAAAGTTTTTCTAAAAAGTTCTTGACAAAGTGTGGCAGAATTGATAAGATATTAAATGTCGCTGATAAATAAATGCGGCAGAAAATATAGAAGAAAACATTATCTTTAAACAAGAACAAATATAATATCGGCGCCCTCAATGGGCAAGTCCGAAAATATCAATTTGTTCTATAAAAGAGATTTTGTGCGAAGGGGTCAATCCCCGAGCAAGGCGCTAACCTTTTTGTTTAAAAAAGAAAGCGCGTTGAACCTTGAAAATTAAACAGCAAGCCAACGTTAATATACTTTGAGTGTTAAAACTTAAAAGTAGTTATAATAGTTTAAAACTTATATTAAATAATATGAGTCAAATTCAAATTCTTTATATGGAGAGTTTGATCCTGGCTCAGGACGAACGCTGGCGGCGTGCTTAAC
>JBNJFG010000034.1:0-21331 GCA_051746665.1 Bacillota bacterium | reverse complement strand
ATAAGATTAGACATTAAATCTAAAGTGACAGATATCTCCATCCTGCATTATATAATCCTTACCTTCCAGTCTCAGCAGACCTTCTTCTCGAGCTTGAGCCATAGAACCAACACGTTTTAAATCTTCAAAACTTACAATTTCAGCTCGAATAAATCCTTTTTCCATATCACTGTGAATTCTTCCTGCTGCCTGAGGTGCTGTGGATCCTCTTTCAACTGTCCAGGCTCTACACTCTTTTTCACCAGCAGTAAGAAATGTAAGTAGATTTAATAATTCATAACCGGCTTTAATTACTCGATCCAAACCTGAATTATTAAGCCCTAATTCATCTAAAAACATTTCTTTCTCATCTTCATCCAACTCAGCAATATCAGCTTCAATTTTAGCACTGACTTCTACAACTTTAGCTCCATCTTTGGCAGCATGAGCTTTTACATCTTTGACAAGTTTATTCTGGCCTGTATTAATATCATCTTCGTTAACATTTGCTAAATAAATTATAGGTTTAGCACTTAAAAGTTGTAGTTCTTTAACCAAACGCTTTCCAGTTTCATCAAGTTCTATTTGCCGAATATTTTTGCCTTCTTCTAGAGCATCTGAAATTTTTTCTAAGGAAGCAAGTTCTTTTAGAAATATTTTATCTCCACTTTTTGCTTGTTTTTTTGATTTTTCTAGTCTTTTTTCAACTTGACTTAAATCTGCCATCATTAATTCTGTATTGATAATATCAATATCTCTGTCAGGAGAAATTTTACCATCAACATGAGTAATGTTTTCATCATCAAAACACCTTACAACTTGTGCTATAGCATCTACTTCTCTAATGTGAGCTAAAAATTTATTACCAAGCCCTTCACCTCTACTTGCACCTTCAACTAGACCAGCAATATCTACAAACTCAATAACTGTAGGTGTTTTATCTTCTGGTTGATACTTGTCTGCCAGCCATTCCAATCTCTCATCAGGAACTGGTACAACTCCGATATTAGGATCTATTGTGCAAAACGGATAATTTGCTGCATCAGCTCCAGCTTCTGTTAGTGCATTAAAGAGCGTTGATTTGCCTACATTGGGCAGTCCAACAATTCCTATTTTCATTAAATAATCTTCCTTCCTAAAAATTAAAGTTTTTTCTTAACACTTTTCTCAAATTTATTTCTTGCTAACATAATTATTCTATCACAGGTCTCACATTTTGCTTTAAAATCCATGCCTACTCTTAAAATTTCCCAGGTTTTACCCCCACAGGGATGTGTTTTTTTAAACTCAACTCTATCTCCAACTGAATAATCTTTCGACATTTCAAGACCTCCTTTTTGAGCACCTTTACTATCAATTTTTAAATATTTTTTTACATTAAAATTATATAGATAACAATTATTAAAACAACCGCTAAAAAAACAACAAAAAGACACCCTTGATCTTTATAAAATGGTTTATCAGGACTTAATTTATAACTAATGCTCCCTTTTTTTCTTGCTTTTTTAAGATATTTTACAGATTCAGCATAATTACCTTCTTCCCTATAAATAACGCCTAAATTATTATAGGCAGGACCATAATCTTCATTAACTTCTATTGCCTGATAATATAATTTTTTTGCACGTTCTAAGTTTCCCATCTCTCGAGCAATACTTCCCAGATTAGTTATAGCAGGAGCATAATCAGGGTCTTTCTCTAATATTTTATTTAAGACCTTCTGTGCTTCATTTAATTTATTTTGATAAATATTAATTACTGCTATTTTATTTAATGCAGGTGGGAAATTAGATTTTTTTTCTAGAAGTTCATTTAGTTGTTTTGCAGCCTTTTTTCTTTTTCCCTGCTCCATTAAATCTACACATTCTTGATATTTATTTTCCTGCTCTTCTGATAGCTGTTTTATATAATAGGACTCTTTCATATTCTCACCCACTTTTTAGTTAACTTCAATTTTATATTATATCATAAAACAACCTCAAACTGCAAAGATGGCCCCAGAAGGGCCATCTGCATTTATTATATTCTAAACTTAGAAAACAAAAGCAAATATCAACCTCATTTTGATCCAAAAGATTATCCTAGCTTTTAATTTGACCCTCCTCGGGGCAAGCCCACGAGGTTTGCGAACAGACTTTCATTCTATCACCAGTGAAGATTAGGATTTCTAGCAGCTTCAGTCTCATCTAATTTTCTAACTGTAGTTGAATGAGGTGCATTTTTAACAAGTTCTGGATCTTCTTTTATTTCCCGGGAAATAGTTAGTAGAGTTTCCACAAAATGATCTAAAGTCTCTATATTCTCTGTTTCTGTTGGTTCAATCATCATCGCCTCTTTAACTACAAGTGGGAAATAAATAGTAGGTGCATACTGATCATAATCCAAAAGCCTTTTAGCTATATTAAGAGTTGAAGCCCCTTCCGCTTTCTGGCGACTACCGGAAAGCACAAATTCATGTAAACTATCTTCGGCATAAGGAAGCTCAAATTTATCCTTTAATCTAGCTTTTAAATAGTTAGCATTTAAAACTGCATTTTCTGTTGTCTTTTTGAGACCTTTACCACCCACAGTTTTTATATAAGCCCAGGCTCTTAACATTACTCCATAATTGCCATAAAAACTGTGAATTTTTCCGATAGACTTAGGTCGATCATCATCCCAATAATATCTTTCTTCATCTTTTTTTAGTAATGGTTTTGGTAAATATGGAGCTAAAAAGTCTTTAACTCCAACCGGGCCAGAACCAGGCCCACCACCACCATGAGGAGTAGAAAAGGTCTTGTGCAGATTAAAATGCATTAAATCAAAATCCATCAATCCTGGTTTAGCATAGCCCATTATTGCATTCATATTCGCTCCATCATAATAAACTAATCCACCTACATTATGGACCATCTCAGTAATCTTTAAAATGTCTTCTTCAAAAATACCAAGTGTATTAGGATTAGTGAGCATTAAAGCAGCCGTTTCTTGATCTAAGGCCTCTGCTAATTCATCTAAATCAACCATTCCTCTTTTATTAGATGCTATTTCAACAACTTCAAAACCAGCCATTGTTGCACTAGCAGGATTTGTCCCATGAGCTGAATCAGGTACTATTACCTTAGTTCTTTTTTCTTCCCTATCTTCAAAATATTTTTTAACTATCATTAAAGATGTAAATTCTCCATGAGCACCAGAAGCAGGTTGTAATGTTATTTCATCCATAGCACTAATTTCTGCTAAGTCTAATTTCAATTGATATAATATTTCTAATGATCCCTGCAGCTGTTCTTCTGGTTGATATGGATGAAGATGGGTTAAGTCGGCTATTCTAGCAACTCTTTCATTCCTTTTGGGATTATATTTCATGGTACATGAACCTAAAGGATAGATCCCAGAGTCCACACCATAGTTAAGTTCACTTAAAGCTGTATAATGCCTGATAACATCTACTTCACTAACTTCTGGTAGTTCAATATCTTTTCTTAAATAATGACTGAATTCTTGATTGAATTCACTTTCCTCTACCTCAAGCGGAGGTAGCGAATAACCTTTGCGACCAGGACTGCTGTAATCTTTAATTAATTTTTCCTCCACTTAAAGCACCTCCAATTTTTCTACTAATTTATCCATTTCAGCTTTTGTTCTTTTTTCGGTAACACAAACTAAAATTCCTTCTCTGCCAATCTTTTTCAAATCATAACCAACTAATATATCTTCCTGCAGCAGTTTATCTATCAGCTGACTGCCTTCTTTTTTTGTTTTGAGCACAAATTCATGGAAAAAATTATTTTTATTAGTTACTTCATAACCAGGTATTTTATCAATTTGTTGAGCCAGATAATGAGCTTTATGATAACACTGTTCTCCAACTTCTTTTAAACCGGTTTTACCCATAGTAGATAGATATATTGTGGCCATTAAAGCGTTTAGAGCTTCATTTGTACATATATTAGAGGTTGCCTTTTCGCGGCGAATATGCTGTTCTCTTGTCTGTAGAGTTAAAACAAAACCTTCTTTCCCTTCAATATCCTTTGTTTTTCCAACAATTCGGCCCGGTAATTGACGCAGCATTTTCCGATTATCCTTACAGGCCATAAAACCTAGATTAGGACCTCCATAATTTAAGCCACTACCCAAATTCTGAGCCTCACCAACAACTATATCTGCCCCAAAATCAGCAGGCGCTTTTAATACTCCCAGTAAAATTGGATTTGCTATAACTACAAAAACAGTCTTTTTATTTTCTTTGATTATTTTTGAAATTTCTTCCATTTTTTCTATAGAACCATAAAAATTAGGATATTGTAAAACAACTACTCCAGTTTTTTTATCAATATTTTTTTCTATTAATGATGGTTCAATAACATTTTCTTTGCTTGCTAAATCAATAAATTCTAATTCTGCTCCAGCACCATATGTTTTTATAACTTCTCGATAAGCAGGGTTAATAGTATCAGGCAGCAGCACTTTAGATCGTCTAGAAATTCTAGCCCCCATAGTTACAGCTTCTGCTGCTGCTGAAGCTCCGTCCAACATAGATGCATTTGTAATTCCCATCCCTGTTAAGTCACAAATCATACTCTGATATTCATAGATTGCCTCTAGTGTACCCTGACTTAATTCCGCCTGGTAAGGTGTATATGCAGTATAAAACTCTGATCTAGAAATTAAAGCATCAATTATCCCTGGTACATAATGATCATAGGCCCCAGCACCTAAAAATGAGATTTGCTGATCAAGACTTTTGTTTTTATTAGCAAGGTTCTGAGCTTTTCTCATTAATTCTAGTTCAGAAATACCAGATTCAATATTTAACTCATCATCAGCCTTTACTGCTTCTGGAATCATCTCAAAAAGATCTTCAACCTCTTTAATTCCAATTTCTTTAAGCATTTTATTTTTTTCTGCTGCTGTGTTGGAAATATAATCCATAATTATTCCTCCTCTATAAAATCAGCATACTCCTCAGCAGATAAAAGTTCATCGAGCTCTGTATCATCGGCAGGATCAATTTTAATTAACCAACCTTCTCCATATGGATCATCATTAATTAACTCTGGATTATCAAGTAAATCCTCATTTACCTCAATAACTCGTCCACTTACTGGAATAAATGTATCTGAAACAGCTTTGACAGATTCTAATACCCCAAAACTATCATCTTTATCAAATTCTTCATCTACCTCAGGCAATTCAACAAAAACAATGTCTCCCAACTCTTCTTGAGCGAAATCAGTAACTCCAATTACTAAAAAATCTTCTTCTTCCCTAATCCATTCATGGTCTTCTGAATAATATAAATCTTCTTTTACACTCATTTTTATTCCTCCTTATAATTTTTAAAAATAATATTTTGTATTGCACATTTATATATTTAAGGTCTTAAACAAAAGGACCTTTTATAACCTCTGCTTTCACTTTTCTGCTTCTAATTTTAATTTCAATTTCTGTTCCGGGAGCTGTGTATTCGGACTTCAGATAAGCCATAGCAATGCCCTGTTCTAAAGTTGGAGAGTAACTTCCACTTGTGATTTCTCCTATTTTTTTATCTTCAATATAGACTTCGTGACCATGTCTAGCCACTCCCCTCCCAGTAATTTTTAAGGGAGTCAATTTTTTCGGGCAGCAGTTAGCCTTTATATTTATTAATTTCTCTCTTCCAATAAAATATCCTTTATTTATAGCAACTGTCCAACCCATATTTGCTTCATAAGGATTGGTGTCTTGATCAATATCACTGCCGTAAAGAGCAAACATTTTTTCCAGCCTTAATGTGTCTCTAGCCCCTAAACCACAAGCTTTGATTCCAAAGTCAGAACCAGCATCTAATATTTGCTGCCATACATTTTCAGCTGCTTCAGTTTTAAAATAAAGTTCATAACCTAATTCACCTGTGTAACCTGTGCGAGAAATTATCATATCTATACCAGCAGCTTTAGCCTGTCTAAATTTATAATAATCTAAAGCATTTAAATCGATATCTGTTAACTGGGTTAATACTTTTTTAGATTCTGGCCCCTGGAGAGCAACCATAGCATATTTCTCTGAAAGATTTTCAGCTATAGTTTTATCAAGAATATTTTCTTTTATCCAATTAAAATCTTTTTCTATATTTGAAGCGTTTACAACTAATAAATATTCATCATCTTTTAAGCAATAAACAAGTAAATCATCAATTATCCCACCATTTTCATTACAAATTGGTGTATAAAGAATCTTTCCTACCTCTAATTTCTGCATATCATTTGTTATTATCTGTTGGAGAGATTTAGAAGCATTTTCGCCACTGACAAATATTTCTCCCATGTGAGAAATATCAAATAAGCCACATTGATTTCTCACAGCTTTATGTTCTTCAATTATTCCACTATATTCTACTGGCATTTCCCAACCACCAAAATCCGTCATCTTAGCTCCCATTTCTTTATGCATTTGATTAAGTGGTGTTTTCTGCATGATTGGCCCCCTTTTTAATTTGTATTACTTTAAACTAATATTTATTTACAAAAATAGTGTAAAAACGAAAGAACAGGGAGCCGGATTAATCCGACTCCCTGTTCATAACTAAAAATTATGTTCAGAGCTGCGTCCAGCTGAATTCTTTTTGCCTGAGAGTTTCAGTTTCCCTTGCTCCTTCGGCGCCAGTAATGATCTCTCATCCAGCCTTCACCCGCTTTGATTTTATTATTTGATTTAATTATATACTATTTTTCTAAATATTGCAAAATTAAAATACAAAAGCAGATAAAATAACAGCAATTAATAAAGAAGGTAGCAAATTCCCTGTTTTTATTTTGCTCACTCCCAACATATTTAAACCAATAGCAGTAATTAAAAGTCCTCCACTGGCAGTCATAACTCTAATCATATCTTCAGTTAAATAAACTGCAGCCCAATTTGCTGTCAGAGTTATACTCCCTTGATAAATAAGAATAGGTATTACAGAAAAAGCAACTCCAATACCAGTACTGGCTGCAAATGCAATTGAAGTTATTCCATCTAACAGTGATTTGGTATATAAAATGCTGGGATCACTATTTAAACCATCTTGAATTGCCCCCATTATGGCCATCGCTCCAACACAATAGATCAAACTAGCCTGAACAAAACCCTGGACAAAAAGATCATCTTCACCACCAAATTTATCTTTTAAACTTTCCCCAAAATCATTCAAGCGTTTTTCAAGCTGCAGTGATTCTCCGATAACAGCTCCAATTACCAGACTAAAAATAACAAGTAAAATATCTGGGTCTTTTTCTATACTGAAAGCCATCTGCATTCCAATTAAAATTACAGATAAACTAATTCCATGAATAACCGTGGTTTGCACTTTTTCTGGAAATCGACCTCTAAAGAGAACTCCAACCGTGCTGCCACCTAAGACAGCAGCTACATTGACAATAGTTCCAATCATTATATATCCCCCATCTACTCTCTTCTAGCTATATGTTTCATGTGAAACACTAACTTAGTTTATCTAATAAATTATTTAATTTTTCTATGTTATCAATTTCTATAGTTAATAACTTGTTTTTCTTTCTTTGTTTGATCTTTACTTTTGTTTTTAACTTTTTTTCTAATTCAACTGCTGCTTTTTGCCAAGCAGGCTCTAATTCTTCTTTTTGCTTTTTCTTCTTTTTATTTTGGAAAGGATTTTTCAATTTATCTACATATTTTTCAGTCTCTCGAACTGTTAGATCTTGAATTATTATATTCTCACAGGCCGCAATTTGGGTTTCTTCCTTTTCTAAAGATAAAAGAGCTCTTGCATGACCTATTGTAATTGCACCCTGCTGCAGATGATTTTTAACTTTATCAGCAAGTTTTAAAAGCCGAATCATATTTGAAACATTGGAGCGGCTTTTACCAACCTGTTTTGCAAGTTCAGCTTGAGTTATACCGAAATTGTCAAGCATTTCTTTATATGCAGCACCTTCTTCGATAGGATTCAAATCTTCACGCTGTATGTTCTCAATTAAGGCAACTTCAAGCATCTCTTGATCATCAAAATTTCTAATTACAGCCGGTATTTTTTTCAGACCCACTAATTTTGAAGCCCTCCAGCGTCTTTCACCTGTAACAATTTGATATTTTTCTGCCTTTATTTTTCTAAGAGTAATTGGTTGTATAACACCTTTTTCTTGAATTGATTTTGCAAGTTCTTTTAATGCATCTTCATCAAAATTAGTCCTGGGTTGAAAAGGATTAGCTTCTATTTGATCAATGAATACTTCTTCGACTCTGCTTTGGTCAATATTATCATCATTGTTTATAAGTGCACTTAAACCTTTACCAAGTCTTTTCTTGCTCAAGAGAGATCACTTCCTCTGCTAGTTTTCTATATGCCTCTGCACCTTTTGATTTGGAACTATAGTCAAGTATTGCTTTACCAAAACTTGGTGCTTCACTTAAACGAACATTTCGAGGAATAATTGTTTCAAAAACAAGTTCTGAAAAGTAATCTTTAACTTCGTCTATTACCTGCTCAGATAAATTAGTCCTTGCATCATACATTGTCATTAAAACTCCCTCTATTCTTAAATCAGAATTTAAATTTTTTCTAACCAATTCAATTGTATTCATCAGCTGTCCTAAACCCTCTAAAGCATAATATTCACATTGAATAGGAACCATAACACTATCAGCAGCAGTTAAGGCATTTAAAGTTAGCAGGCCCAAAGAAGGAGGGCAGTCAATTATTATATAATCATAATCTTTATTAATTGTTTTTAAAGATTTTTTTAGTCTACTTTCTCTTGACATAATAGAAACTAACTCAATTTCTGCACCAGCCAATTCTATATTAGCTGGAATAACATCTAAATTATCATTATCACTATGCAAAATTGCTTTTCTAGGCGGCTCAGATTCAATTAATAGATCATAAATTGTGAATTCAACTTCTGCCTTTTCAATTCCAAGACCACTGCTTGCATTGCCTTGAGGATCAATATCTATCAGCAAAACTTTATTGTTTTTTTCTGCTAGGCCAGCACTTAAGTTAACTGCTGTAGTACTTTTGCCAACCCCACCTTTTTGGTTGACAATCGCAATTTTTTTAGCCATTATTTCACCTCTTTATACCTCTATTTTGAAAGCTTAATATAGTATTCTATGCTGTTTTGATCATCATTGCGTTCTAATTCGACTTGGATACCTGAATCTTTAATTTCTGAAATTCTTTTTTCTAATGAATTAGCAAAAAGTCTTAAATCTTCTGATATATGCTTAATTTGACTTTTGTTTTTTGACGGCTTAATTTTTTTATTTATTAAATTTTCACTTTCTCTAACATTAAGATTCTTTTTCTTAATTTCTTCAATTATTTTTAACTGTTCTTCTTCTGTTTCAAGTTTTAGTAAAGCTCTCCCATGTCTTTCACTTAAATCAGCAGCTAAAATTTCTTTTCTAACATCAATTGAAAGCTTTAATAGACGCAGTTTATTGGCAATAGTCGATTGACTTTTAGAAACTCTTGCAGCCAATTCTTTTTGAGTTAAGTTAAATTCATCTAAAAGGCGCTGATAAGCCTGGGCCTCTTCTAAAAAATTTAGGTCCTTCCTCTGTAAGTTTTCAATTAAAGCTATTTCAGCCATTTCTTGATCATTAAAATCTTTAATTACTGCAGGAATAACTTCTTTACCCAAAAATTTAGCAGCTCTAAGCCTTCTTTCACCAGCAATTAACTCATATCCCTTTTCAATTTTGCGAACTATAATAGCCTGAATTAAACCAAAATTATCAATTGATTGGGCTAATTCTTCAATTTCTTTCTGATTAAATTCTTGGCGTGGTTGAAATGGGTTTGTTTTTATCTTTTCTGCCCTTATTTCCGTGATTTGATCTTTATTTTTTTCATTTTCCTGATTTAAAAAAGGAATTTTCATTAAAATTTACCCCCACTTAGAAATATATTTCTCTAAAATAGTTGAATATCCTTTATAATAATTTAAATGCTAGCTAAACTTAATTAGGATTTTATTTTTAAAAAACAATTTAAAGTGGGCGTTTTTTAGGTATTCCAGCCCGTCTAGGATATTTTTGATTGGTTAAATTTGTTTTTTCAATTACAATTAAATACCTTTCCGCTTTAAGTCCTGGAACATCAAGTTTAATCGTTTCTTTAATTTCTGCACCTAAAATATTTAAAGCATTTTCAGCAGCTTTAATTTCCTCTTTATATTCAGGTCCTTTATAAAGGTAAGCAAATCCACCTATTTTTAGAAATGGAACTGCATATTCCAATAAAACATTTAAAGATGCCACTGCTCTTGAACACACATAATCATAAGAACCACGCCATTCTTCTAGCTGTGCTAGATCTTCTGCTCTACCGTGAGTAGCATCAATACCTGTTAGATCAAGCTTATAAATTAACTGATTTAAAAAATTCACTTTTTTAGAAGAAGAATCTAATAAATAAAAACTATCTCCAGGTAAAAACAATTTTAAAACCATTCCCGGAAAACCAGCTCCCGTTCCGATATCTAACCATCTTTTTCTCTGTTCAAAATCCAATTGATTTAAAATAACTAAAGAATCTAAAAAGTGTTTTTTTATAACAGCTTCGGGTTCTGTAATCGTGCTTAAGTTATATTTTTTATTTTCCTGAATAAAGAAAAGATAATATTCCCAAAGCTGCTCAAGCTGCTCATTACTATAAGAAATGTTTAGCTTTTTGATTCCCGATCTTAGTTTTTCAATAAATTCATTTTTATTGATCTCCATTTTGATCATCCTTTTTCTTTCGATTATACTGCTCAAGATAAATCATTAATGCTGAAATGTCAGCTGGAGATACCCCAGAAATACGGGAAGCTTGCCCGATTGAAAGCGGCTTGATTTTATTTAATTTTTCTCTTGCTTCAAGTCTTAGATTCTCTAATTGATTATAATCTAATTCTTTAGGGATCTTTTTTTCTTCCATTTTTCTGAATTGTTCAACCTGTGCTTCCTGACGGTCAATATATCCTTTATATTTTACCTGAATTTCAATCTGCTCCTGAACATCTTTTTTAATTTTAGGTAAATCTTCAGCAAAAAATTCAAGATCGGTATAAGAAATTTCTGGACGGCGAAGCAATTTTTCTAAATTAACCGGTTTACTTAAATTTCCACTTCCCAATTCTTCTAATCTAGCTCTTACTTCTTTAGTTGGATTAACCTGATTTTCATCTGATCTTAAATAAGCAAGCGCTTTTTTAACACCTTCAACTTTTTCCTGATAATGTTTATATCTTTGATCATTTACCAGCCCAATTTCTCTTCCAAGTGGAGTTAAACGCTGATCTGCATTATCCTGTCTCAGAAGTAATCTATATTCTGCTCTAGAAGTCATTATTCTATATGGTTCCGGTGTACCTTTAGTGACTAAATCGTCAATTAAAACTCCTATATAAGCCTGTGAACGTTTTAAGATAATTGCTTCTTTTTCCTGCAAACTTCTGGCTGCATTAATTCCAGCAATTAAACCCTGGCCGGCTGCTTCCTCATAACCAGAACTACCATTAATCTGGCCAGCAGTGTATAATCCCTTTATCTTTTTAAGCTCTAAATCAAGTTTTAGTTCTTCTGGATCAACACAATCATATTCTATTGCATAGCCGGGTCTCATAATTTCTACATTTTCTAAACCTGCTATTGTTTTTGTCATCTCAATTTGCACATCATAGGGTAAGCTAGTTGGAAGACCAGACACATAATATTCATCTGTATCTAAACCTTCTGGCTCTAAAAATAACTGATGTCTTCCTTTATCAGGAAATCTAACAACCTTATCTTCAATTGAAGGACAATAACGAGGTCCAACCCCCTCTATTACTCCACTAAAAAGAGGAGT
This sequence comes from Bacillota bacterium, assembly GCA_051746665.1. GTDB lineage: Bacteria > Bacillota > Halanaerobiia > Halanaerobiales > Halanaerobiaceae > Halanaerobium. The sequence goes on along the minus strand of JBNJFG010000034.1, from coordinate 9,528 downwards.
TCTTGCTTTATTATTATCAATAATTCTGTGAGTTTCTTCATTTGTGTAAGTCAAATAGCACATTGCCTGTTCTCCTGTTAATGGCTCAGATTCAAAGGAAAATTTCAAACCTTCTTCTCCGGGTTGTGGTTCCATTTTTGAAAAATCAAGCGATTTTTTGCTTACTCGAGGTGGGGTTCCAGTTTTAAACCTTCTTAAATTAATCCCTAAATCTTTTAAACTTCCAGAAAGCTTGTTTGCTGGATACTGCTGGTTAGGACCGGCATTAAATTCGGCTTCTCCTATTATTATTCTTCCTTTTAAAAAAGTTCCTGTTGTTAAAATAACTTTCTTTCCCGGAAAAAATATACCTGTTTTTGTTACCACACCTTTAACTTTTCCATCTTCTACAATAATATCTTCAGCTATCTGCTGTTTTAAATCTATATTGTCTTCCTGTTCTAAAACCTGTTTCATTCTTTTATGATAGTCATCTTTGTCTGATTGCCCCCGCAGACCATGAACTGCAGGTCCTTTACTGGTATTAAGCATTCGAATTTGGATCATTGTTTCATCCATATTTCTAGCCATTTCTCCACCTAAAGCATCTATTTCTCTAACTATATGCGATTTTCCTGGTCCACCAAGTGAAGGATTACAGGGCATAAAAGCTACATGGTCTAAGCTAACTGTTAAAGTAAGAGTTTTTAAACCCATTCTTGCCGGAGCTAAAGAGGCTTCACAGCCTGCATGTCCTGCCCCAATTACTATTACATCATAGTCCTTTGGATATCTATGAAAATCCATTTTATCTCTCCCTTATTTTTATTATTTTCCTAAACAAAAGTCATCAAAAATTCTATCTAAAATATCATCTGCTACAGTTTCTCCAGTTATCTTGCCTAAGCTATCCAAACAATCTTTTAAATCAATAGTTAAAAAATCATAAGGCATCTTTGTTTCATGTGAAACAATCACTCTCTCAATTGCTTCTAATGCTTTAACAAGTGCATCTTTATGTCTACTTTGAGTGACTACTGTTTCAGAATCAACATCAATATCCTCATCTAAAATTTCCTTTAAAATATCCTCTTTTAACTGATTTAAACCTTCTTCTGCTAATAATGAAATCCAGAGAACACTATGCTCAGAAAATTCTTCTTCTAGTTTTTGCTTATCTGCTTTGGCCGGTAAATCAGTTTTGTTAACAATAACTATCAATGGTTTTTCTTTTATTAATTCATAAATTTCTCTATCTTCAGCCGTGATACCCTGACTAATATCTAACATAAATAAAACTAAATCTGCTTTTTCTGCAGACTTTCTGGTTCTTTCTACCCCTATTTTTTCAACAGCATCCTTTGTTTTTCTAATACCTGCTGTATCAATAATTTTTAAGGGGATTCCTTTCAAATTAACATATTCTTCAATTACATCTCTAGTCGTCCCTGGAATATCAGTAACAATAGCCCTTTTTTCTTCTAAAAAATAATTCAAAAGACTTGATTTTCCTACATTAGGTTTGCCGACAATAACCGTTTTTAACCCTTCTTTATAAATTTTACCCTGTTTGCTGCTTTTTAATAATTTATCTATTTCTTCTTTTATATAATTAAATTTGTCTCCTAATTTTGCGGGTGCAAAACCTTCAATTTCATCTTCTGGATAATCAATTGCAGCTTCCAAATGGGCCAGTATTTCTACAGCTTCTTCTTTTATTTGATCAACTTTATGAGATAGTTTACCATTTAGTTGATCAACAGCTAAATCAAGGCTTTTTTCAGTTTTAGAGTTTATTACTTCTATAATAGCTTCTGCCTGAGCTAGATCAATTCTTCCATTTAAAAAAGCTCTTTGAGAAAACTCTCCTGGTTCGGCCAGACGAGCTCCATTTTTTAAAACTAAATCTAAAACAGCTTTAAGAGGTGTCATACCGCCATGACAGTCAAATTCCAAAACATTTTCCCCTGTAAAAGAATGGGGAGCCCTCATCATAATTGCCACTACTTCATCAATAGTCTTTTCGCTGACTGGATCTTTAATATGACCATAATGAGCAGTATATGTTTCCTGTTTAGATAATTTCTTTCCTTTTTTTATTGATCTAAAAATCTTATCTCCAATTTTGTAAGCTTGAGGTCCACTAATTCTGATTTTACCAGTTCCACCTGTGCCAAATGGTGTTGCAATCGCTGCAATTGTATCTTCTTTTAAAATATCCATTACTTAACTCCTCCTAAAACATAACCCAGCAGAGAAAATTCCTGCTGGGTTAATGATAAAAGCCATCTGCTTCTTTGATTTTTCTATTTATTATAACTGTATAATAAATGATACAGCTCTTTTATTTAGATTAGATAATATATTACTTATCTAATGGTTCTATCATAACTTTACGGTAAGGCTCTTTTCCCTCACTGTATGATTTAACATTTTTATTTTCTTTAAGTGTTATATGAATAATCCTTCTCTCGTGTGGCGGCATTGGTTCTAATACAACTTTTCTCTTTTTTCTTTCCGCTTTTGAAGCAAGTCTTTCTGCCAATCTCTCTAAAGTTTCCTGGCGTCGATCGCGATATCCTTCAGCATCAAGTAGAACTCTGAAATATTCTTGCAGTTCCTTATTTATATAGATAGAAGTTAAATACTGCATTGCATCAAGAGTTTCTCCCCGATGACCAATTACTAATCCCAGTTCTTTTTCTCCTGTTAAGTTATAGACAACTTGTTCATCATTACATTTTTCTTCTAATATTTCTACACCTACATTTATATTAGCTTTATTTAAAAGTGTCTCTACAAATTCTTTTCCTTTTTTTACAGGATCAAAAATTTCTTTTACTTCTACAACAGCATCTTTTGCTCCAATGAAACCTAATAACCCTTTGCTTCCTTGATCTATAATATTAATTTCTGCATCTTTTCTTTCGATTTCAAGCTCAGCTAAAGCCTTTTTTACTGCTTTTTCTACATTTTTAGCTTCTACTTTTATGCTTTTCATATCTATTATGCATCCCCCTTGATTCTGCTGGGTTCTTTAGATAAGAAATATTGCTGACCTACAGTAAATAAAGTTGATGTAAACCAGTATAATAATACACCAGAAGGTAATCTAAAACCAATAAATATTATAAAAAGCGGCATCATATACATCATCTTATTGCTTTTTCCATCTCCACCAGATATTTGCTGAGTCATATATGTTTGTCCAAACATAATCAATGCATTTAAAAGAACTATCGCAATATCAGGCTCAGCTAAAGAACCATTAGTTATCGTACCGATCCATAAAAATGCTTCATTTGCCATTTTGTCCCCTAAAGCAAAAATCGTTCTGTATAAAGGAATCAAAATTGCCATCTGAACAATCATTGGCAGACAACCCGCAGCTGGATTAACTCCATGTTCCTGATAAAGATTCATCATTTCTTCCTGCTGCTTTTCTTTGTCATCCTTATATTTTTCTTGCAATTTTTTCACTTCAGGCTGTATTTCCTGCATTTCTCTCATTGAGCGTGTCTGTTTTGCAGTCAATGGATAAAGAACAATCTTAATCAACAATGTGAAAATTATTATTGCTAAGCCATAGTTACCAACAATATTGTAAATAAAATCTAACGCATACGCCATTCCATTAATTAACCAATCAAACATTTAATAAATTCCTCCTATTCTACCGGATCATAACCTCCTGGATTAAAAGGATGACATCGAATTATTCGCTTAAATCCCATCCAAGCACCTTTAAAAGCTCCATACTTTTTTATCGCTTGTTTACTATATTCAGAACAAGTAGGATAAAAGCGACAACTTTTTGGAGTCCAGGGAGAAATAATCTTCTGATAGATTCTAATTAAAAATAAAAATATTTTTTTCATTTTATCACCTTATTTAACCAGTTTCATAATCATTTAATAATTATGTAAAATTAAATTTAGATAATAAATTTTATTACCTTTTTTACTTTAAATTATATTCATTTTTTCATACAATTTTTTTACATCTTTTCTTAAATTTAAATAACCAATCTTAACAACCGGTTTTCTGGCAATAAAAATTACATCATAACCTTTAAAATCTTTTTCTTTTTCAAATTCTCTAATAATTTCACGCAATCTTCTTTTTAACTTATTTCTAACAACTGCATTTCCAATCTTTTTGCTAACTGATAAACCATATCTGTTTTTTTTGCCCTTTTCATAATTTAAACAATAGATTACAAGATTTCTTGTAGCATATGATCTTCCATTTTCATATACTTTTTTAAATTCTTTATTCTTTTTGAGACTCTCCACCAAATAACCTCCAGCTAAAATAATCCACAATCAAGACAATTTTATATTCATACATTTAAAATTATATGCTATTTACACAGTAGAGTCAAGGAAATTTAATCTTATCCACAAGATAAATTTTAAAAGCATTTGTTGATAATTTGTTGATAATCTGTTATTATTAATATGGTTATTAGAATTTATTTTTCTTCTTTACTGAATCAACAGTTAAGACAATATTAACAATTTGTTTATAAAATTATCAACAAAACTATAAATTACAGCTAAATATAGGCACTTATCCACAATTCCTTAGTCTTTTATCCACAATCTGTTAATAACAATCACTATTTGTGGATATCTTTTATCTTTTTATTAACAAATTTATAACATTTTTGTAAGTAAAAAAAGCAATTTTACTGAATTAACAGTGGAAATCTATTTTTTTGCTTTGTGGATAACCTCTATACTTGTCCACAATTTTGTGGATAACACCTTATTTATCCCCGTTAATTGGGGATAACTTTAACTTAAGCTTAACTTTTTAGAATTACAGGAGGTATTTTATGTCTTTCTCTCAAAAAGAATTAGATCACATCTGGAAAAAAACTTTAGAAAATATAAAAGAAAAAATAACAAATCCAAGTTTTAATACCTGGTTTTCAGAAACTAAAGCAGTTATGACTACAGCCGAAAATCAACTTGTCCTGCAGGTACCTAATAATTTTATTCAGGAATGGATAGAAAGTCAGTATACAGATTTAATTGAAGAAATTTTAACTGATCTAACAAGTAATAAATGGACTTTAATTTTATTGACACCAGAAGAAGTAAAAAAGTTTAAAGAAAATAAGAAGAATTCTACCAATAAAAACGAAGAAAAAAAAGAAATTGAGATTGTCAATAAAAATTCAGAAGAAAATGATGATGAATCAGAATTAAAGCAAAATGGATTTAATCCTAAATATACTTTTGATACTTTTGTTGTAGGTAATAGTAACCGCTTTGCTCATGCAGCATCACTTGCAGTTGCAGAAGCTCCAGCAAAGGCATATAATCCTCTTTTTATCTATGGTGATGTAGGTCTTGGTAAAACACATTTAATGCAGGCTATTGCTCATTTTATATTAAAAAATAATCCTGATTACAAAGTTGTTTATGTATCTTCGGAAACCTTTACGAATGAATTAATTAACTCTATCAAAGATGATTCAACAGTAGATTTTAGAGATAAATACAGAAATATTGATATTTTATTAGTAGATGATATTCAATTTTTAGCTGGAAAGGAAAGAACACAAGAAGAATTTTTTCATACCTTTAATACATTACACGAATCAAATAGGCAGCTAATTATATCAAGTGATCGTCCTCCAAAAGAAATTCCTACTTTAGAGGAAAGACTTCGATCCCGTTTTGAATGGGGTTTAATTACTGATATTCAAAAACCTGATTTAGAAACTAGAATTGCTATTTTAAGAAAAAAAGCAGATATAGAAAATTTAACTATTCCAAATGAAGTAGTTATTTATATTGCTAATAAAATTCAATCTAATATTAGAGAATTAGAAGGTGCTCTGGTTAAGGTAATAGCCTATTCTTCGCTTGTTGACAGAGAAATTGATGTTGATTTAGCTAGAGAGGCTTTAAAAGATCTGGTTAATAAAAAGAAAACAGAATCAATTGAAGTCAATATAGAAAGAATCAAAAAAATTATAACAAATGATTATAATTTAAGAATGGAAGACATGCATTCTAAAAAAAGAACTCAAAATATCGCTTTTCCCCGTCAAATTGCTATGTATTTAAGTAGAGAATTAACTGATTTTTCTCTACCTCATATTGGAGATGAATTTGGTGGACGTGATCATACGACTGTTATTCATGCTCATAATAAAATTCAAGAAAAAATAGAAAATGAAAATGATTTTAGTAATAAAATTGAGAGATTGATTGATACAATTAAACACGGCTAAAATTAACTAATTCTATTCTTATTTTTTCTTATAATATACTAAATTTTATTATCAACATTTCCTGTGGATAATTATTAAGGTGGGTGTTGATAGATTGTTAGTAATTTTTTTGTGTTGATATGTGGATAACTCTTCTATCATTGCTTCACAACTTATCTACAGGCAAAATCATACTCTCATTGGTTTTAATAGGGTTTTACACATATTCACAGCCCCTACTACTACTACTACTAGTTTTACTTATAAATTAACCATTATAATATATTTGTAATTTTGTTAATAACTTTTTATTTGGAGGGATACACTTTGAAATTTTCAATTAATCAAAAGGATTTATATAAGGCATTAAATATTGTTAGAAGAGCTGTAGCTAAAAATCAAACATTACCTATTTTAACAGGAATATTTTTAAGTCTAGAAAATAATCTATTAACTTTAAAATCAACAGATCTTGAATTAGGAATAGAATATAAGTTACAGGTTGAAGGTCAAACTGATGGTTCTATTGTTCTGCCAGCTACACAATTTTCAAATATTATTCGGGAATTACCTAATGATAAAATAAATATTGACTTAAATAAAGATAAATGGCAGCTGCAGATTAAATGTATTAATTCTTTATTTAAAATAAATGGTTATGATCCTGATGAATTTCCAAATTTACCACAAGTGGAAGAAAGTGCAAATTTTAACCTTCCATCTAGTAAATTTAAAGAAATGATAAAAAAAGTTAGAATTTCTACTTCAAAAGACGAGACTCAGCCTGCTCTTACAGGCGCTCTATTTGAAGTTGAATCTGAAAAAGTAAAAATGGTTTCTACAAATACATATCGTTTATCATATATTGAAGCACCTTTAAAAACTTCTGTTAATGAAAAAATAGCTGTTATTTTACCAGGTAGTACACTACAGGAATTAAATAATCTATTAGAAGATGAAGGTAGTGTTGAGATAGAGGTTGACAGCAACTATGTTCGTTTTACTTTCAACGGTATAGAAGTTATTTCTCGTTTGATTGAAGGTAAATTTCCTAATTATGAGCTGGTTATTCCTGATGAATCTAACAGTAAATTTAGTGCAGATCTTTCTCAGCTGCATGGATCTGTAAAAAGGGCTTCCTTAATTGCAAAACTTGATGCAAATATTATTAGCCTTTCTGCACATGATGGATTAATGGAAATAAATTCAACAGAGGGAAGTTCAGGTTATGCACATGAAGAAGTAAAAATTGATATTGAAGGACCTGAACAAAAAATTAATATTGATGCAGGCTATTTTATTGATGTTTTAAAAGTTTTAGATTCCGAAGAAATTAATATAGAAATGATAGGACCTTTAAATCCTCTAGTTGTAAAATCGAAAACAGATGCTGGGGATAAGTTTATTTATCTAATTATGCCAGTTCGTTCACAGTCATAAGAAAAAAATAATTTTTTTAAGTGTATTGCTCTGTTGAAATGTGGATAGTTATTCAGATGGTACACTTAATTTAATTCAAGGAGGTAATAATAAATGGAAGAAATAAAGATAACAAGTGATACAATTAATTTAGATCAATTTTTAAAATGGGCTAATATTGTAATGAGTGGTGGAGAAGCCAAGCATTTAATTCAGGCAGGAGAAATAGAGGTTAACGGCGAAATAGAATTAAAGAGAGGTAAAACATTAGAAGTTGGCGATGTTGTATCTTTTACAGAAAAAGATAAAAAATATAAAGTAAGTCGGGGATAATTAATGTATTTAGAAAGAGTTCTCTGCCGTAATTTTCGTAATTTTGAAGAGCTAATGATTGATTTAAATCCAAATTTAAATATTTTCTTAGGTGCTAACGGTCAGGGTAAAACTAATTTTTTAGAATCGATCTATTTAATGGCCACAGCCAATTCTCATAGGAGTAGTATTACTTCGGAAATGATAAGCTGGGATCAAGAAAAAGCACTTGTTCAGTTGCTTTTAAGGCGCAGAGAAGGTAAAATAAAGTTAGCCATGCGTTTAGAAAAAAGTGGACGTCAGGTTGAAATTAATGATAATCCTCTGGATAAAGTTAAAGAACTGCTTGGATATTTAAATGCAGTTTTATTTTCTCCTGAGGATTTAAAGCTGGTTAAAGAGGGTCCTTCACACAGAAGAGATTTTATAGATCTTGAAATTTCACAGGTCAGCCGTTATTATAACCATCTTTTAAGTAAATATGATCATATTTTAAAACAGAGAAATAATTTATTAAAGTCAATTAGAGATGGCAGATCAACTGATCGCGAAATGCTTTCAGTCTGGGATGAACAGATTGCTGCAGTTGGATCTAAAATAATATTAAAAAGAATAGAAGTTATAGATAAATTAAAGATTCTGGCCAGATTATCTCAGCGAAAAATTACTGAGGGAAGAGAAAATTTAGAATTGGAATATGATATTTCATTAAATAATTTTTCTAAAAAACTGGGAGAAGCTGAATTAAGGGAACTTTTTATAGATAGTTTGATAGCAAAGAGAGAGCAGGAAATATCTCGTGGCTATACCGTTATTGGTCCTCATAGAGATGATATAATTTTAAAGGTAAATGAAATGGATCTACGCAAGTATGGTTCTCAAGGACAGCAGAGAACCGCTGCTTTAGCATTAAAATTAGCAGAACTGGAATTTATGAAGTCAGAGACCGGAGAATATCCAGTGCTGCTCTTAGATGATGTTTTTTCGGAATTAGATGGTTTGAGAAGAAAAGCATTAATTAATATTATAGCTGATAAAATTCAGACTATAATTACAGCAACAGATGGAGAAAATTTATCCGGACTTAAAAATAACTCCTATAATGTTTATCAGGTAAAAAATGGGAGAATAAAAAGAGGGTGAATTAGACATATGTTTTTACATCTTGGTGATGGTTATATGATTCCTTCCAAGGAAGTAGTATTAATTGGTGATTTGGAGAGTACAACTTCATCTGAAATAACTGAAGAATTTTTAGATATTTCTGATGAAGAGGGATTTATTGTTGATTATTCCGGGGGAAATCCCCGTTCTTTTGTGTTAACAGGAGAGACGATTTATCTTTCAATGATCTCATCTAAGACACTTGGTGATAGAGTTGATAAGTTTACAGAAGAAAATGGGGGATATTGATGGATATTAAGAATAGAAATAATTACGAAGCAGAACATATACAGGTACTTGAAGGGCTGGAGGCAGTTCGTAAAAGACCTGGAATGTACATCGGTTCTACAAGTATAGAAGGACTGCATCATTTAGTATATGAGGTAGTTGATAATAGTATTGATGAAGCAATGGCTGGATATTGT
>JBNJFG010000033.1:0-22391 GCA_051746665.1 Bacillota bacterium | reverse complement strand
CAAAGTCAATCTCAACTTTTTTAGAAGTAGCTCTTTCCACATTTGCAGCATAATCACAGTCACTACAGAAAGCAATTTCATCTTCTCCAGAATCAGCCAGAACCATAAATTCATGAGAATCTTTTCCACCCATAGCTCCCGTATCTGCTTCAACTGCAACTGCATCTAAACCACATTCGGCAAAAATTTTCTCATAAGCTTCATACATTGACTGATAACTTTCATCTAAACCTTCATAATCTACATCCAGACTATAGGCATCTTTCATTATAAATTCACGACCGCGCATTACACCGAAGCGAGGTCTTATTTCATCTCTAACTTTTGTTTGAATCTGATACAAATTTAAAGGTAGATCTTTATATGATCTAACTTCATCTCTTACTAAATCAGTTACAACCTCTTCGTGAGTTGGGCCCAGACAGTATTCGCGATTTTTGCGATCATGAAATTTAATCATCAAAGGACCAAATTTATCCCAGCGCTTAGAATCTTTCCAGATTTTAGATGTCTGCATTACTGGAAGCAGAACCTCCTGTGCCTCACTGTTATCCATATGTTTTCTTGTTATTTTTTCGATTTTTTTAATAACTTTATATCCTAAAGGAAGATAAGAATATATTCCTGAAGAATGTTTTCTCATCATTCCAGCTCTCAGCATCAGTTTGTGACTTGTTACCTCTGCCTCAGCAGGATCTTCTTTCAGTGTTGGTAAATATAATTTTGACATGCGCATTTCAAACCACTCCTATTTCTACAAAATAATTTATAATTTTTTTATTTCATTTAATAATTCTTCTAAAATTTGATCTTCTTTCACTTTTTTTATGATTTTACCTGATTTAAAAATCAGACCTTCTTTTATTCCACCGGCAATGCCAATATCAGCTTCTTTAGCTTCACCAGGCCCATTTACAGCACAGCCCATCACTGCAACTGTAATATCTTTATCAATTTTCATTAATTCTTTTTCGACCTTTTCAGCCAGAGAAATTAAATCAATATTTGTCCGTCCACAGGTTGGACAGGAAATAATCTCTACACCTTTTTTTCTCAACTCTAATGATTTTAAGATCTGCCAGCCAACTCTAACCTCTTCAACTGGATCACCGGTTAAGGATACTCTTAAAGTATCACCAAAACCCTGAGTTAAAAGTGAAGCAATTCCAGCAGCTGATTTAATTGTACCCCGCCAGGGAGTTCCTGATTCTGTAATTCCTATGTGGAAGGGGTAATCAACTTCTGCGGCCATTAATCTATATGCTTTAATAGTAGTTGGAATATGACTTGATTTTAATGAAATAACAATCTTATCAAAATCATTTTCTTCTAAAATCTTGACATTTCTCAAAGCACTTTCAACCATTGCCTCGGCAGTTGGACCACCATACTTTTCTAATAATTCTGCTTCAATTGAGCCCGAATTGCTGCCGACTCTGATTGGAATATTATTATTTTTACAGGCTAAGGCAACCTCTTTAACCCGCTGATCACTACCAATATTGCCTGGATTAATCCTCAGGGCATCTACACCATTTTCCACTGCCATTAAAGCCAGCTTATAATCAAAGTGAATATCAGCAACCAGCGGGATATTTATTCTTTTTTTAATTTCAGAAAGAGCTCGAGCAGCATTTTCATCTGGGACTGCAGCTCTAATAATCTCACAGCCTACTGCCTCAAGTTCTTTAATCTGTTTAACAGTTGCTTCTATATTTTCTGTTTTAGTATTACACATTGACTGAACAGAAATTGGAGAATTTCCACCAACCGGCTGTTCAGCAAAATTAACAACTTTTGTTTTTCTTCTATTATACATAATTCACCCCTGTAAATTATAACTTAAAACAAACTACAGTTTAATTTTAATTAAATTATTAATTAAAGAAAGTTCTCATTACATCATTGTAAATAATAAAAACCATCAGCAGCATTAAAATTGCAAAACCAAGCATGTGAACATAACTTTCTTTGCGGGGATCAACTGCCTTACCTCTTATCATTTCAACGACAATAAATAAGATCCTACCTCCATCTAAAGCTGGAAAAGGTAGTAAATTAATTATTCCTAAGTTTATACTAATAATTGCCATCCAGTTTAAGACATTTAAAATTCCAACTCTTGCAGCCTGACCAATAATAGAAGCAATCATAATTGGCCCACCTATATCATCTGCAGAACTTTCTCTAAACATCTGTAAAAAGCCTAAAATTGTCATTTTAAAGACCTGATAACTCTGCTGAAGACCTAAGGTAATAGCGCTGCCAAAACCAACACTTTCTCTAATTAACTTCGGATAAACACCAATAACTCCCCGCTCACTTTCTTCATCATAAGCTGGAGTTATAGAGATCTTTTCAATTTCATCATTACGCTGATAACTAATTACAATTTCCTGTTCAGAATTAGCTCTAATTAGTTCAGACATTCTTTCCCAGCTATCAACTTCTTGACCATTTATTGAAAGAATCCTATCATTTGCTCTTAAACCGGCCTCTGCAGCTGGCTGCTCAGGAATTACCTCACCTAAAATTGCCTCATTATTTGTCGAAGTGGGAACTCCAAAAACAGCAAAAGCTAAAATAAAAATTAGAACTGCTAATAAAAAGTTCATAATTGGCCCCATTAAAATTACAGCCAACCTTTTAAAAGCAGATTTTTGATTAAAAAGCCTTCCCTTTTCCTTAGCTTGATCATAAGTTTTTCTTTCTTCTTCCGGCATTGACTCATCTGCTGGGAACTCTCCAACCATATTACAAAAACCACCAAGCGGTATAGCTCTAATCGAATATAGAGTTTCTCCTACCTGTTTTGAAATAAGTTTAGGACCAAAACCAAGTGCGAATTCTGAAACCATTATATCTGACTTTTTAGCAGTAATATAATGACCAAATTCATGTATGAAAACTAAAACTCCTAAAACAATTAAAAATGATACAATTGTTAGAACCATTTTTTGATTACCTCCAAGGCCAAACGACGAGCTTCTCTATCAGAATTTAAAATTTCCTCTAAATTAGGATCTAAAATATTCTGATGCTGATCTAAAACAGAAGCTACAACTCTACTCATTGCTAAAAATGGAATTTCACCTTTTAAAAAACTATAAACAGCGACTTCATTAGCAGCGTTTAAAACAGCAGGATAAGTTCCCCCTGCTTTACCAGCGGTATAAGCATATTTTAAATTAGGAAATTTTTCGGTATCTGCCTGAAAAAATTCTAAAGCAGCAATTTTGTCAAGTTCAAGTTTATCTCCTAATGATGCTATTCTTTCCGGATAAGTTAAACAATATTGTATTGGCATTCTCATATCCGCTGAACCCATCTCCGCTAAAACAGTTCCATCAACTAATCTTATCATGGAATGAACAATACTCTGAGGGTGAACAAGCACTTTTATATCATCATAGTCAGAACCAAATAACCAGTGAGCTTCAATAACTTCCAAACCTTTATTCATTAGAGAAGCCGAATCAATTGTAATTTTACTTCCCATTTCCCAATTTGGATGATTTAAAGCATCTTCTACAGATACCCCTGCTAATTCTTCTTTAGAATAAGCAAAGAAAGGACCACCTGAAGCAGTTAAAAGAATCTCATCTAATTCTTTTTCATGTCCTTTTAAAAGTTGAAATATAGCATTATGCTCACTATCTACTGGTAATAATTTTATACCTTTTTCTTTAACTAAGTCTGTTAAAATTGAACCACCACTTACTAAACTCTCTTTATTTGCCAGTGCAATATCGTTAGCTGCTTCTGCTGCAGCGATTGAAGGCTCTAAACCAGCGAAACCTACAATTGCATTTAATACAAGCTCAACATTTTCGGAAGCAGCAATTTTTAAACTTTCTTTTCCGCTTAAAACTTCTGTTTGATCAGCCTTTAATTTAGATTTTAACTCAGCTGCAGCTGCTGCATCTACCACAACTACAAACTCTGGCTGATAATTTTTAATCTGTTTTTCTAAAAGCTCAATATTTTTATAAGCAGTTAAAGCCTTAACCTGCCAATTTTTTAAACTATCTATTACTTCTAAAGTCTGGCTTCCAATCGAACCTGTGGAACCAAGAATTGTTATTTTTTTCATTTTTTCACCTCTAAGTAAATTCCTCAAACTTAATTTCTAATATCAACTAAATCTGAATCAACTATTGCCTTAATAATAACTAAAAAAGTTGGCCCTACAACAAAACCTATAGCACCAAGTATTCTGTAACCAGAAAAAAGCGCTGTCATCGTTGCTAGAGGATGCAGGCCAAGATTTTTACCCATAATTTTCCCCTCTGAAGCCGAGCGTACTCCTGCTAAAAATAAATGGAGAAGGAAAAGAGAAAAAGCCTGTGAAAAATTACCGAAAATAATTGACATCAAAATCCAGGGATAAAATAATAAAGCTGGACCAATAATCGGTATTAAATCAAGTATAGCCGCAGCTGCTCCAACAATCAGAGCATATTGATTACCCATTAATTTAACCCCTGTTCCAGCAACTATTCCACTAATTGTAATTAAAATTATCATTGCTCTAATATAACCAACAGCTGAACGATTTAGCTGAGTAAAAACATTAGCTATTTTAGGCTGTACTTCTTCTGGAAAAACATTTATTAAAAATTGTTTAATACTGTCACGATCTCTGCTGATAAAAAATGTAGCTATAAAAGCTATAAAAAGAATCATAAACATGCTGGGTAATTTTGTTAAAAAATCTAAAACAGAATTTATTACAGAAACCAGTGCATCTCTAACCCCATTATATAATAACTGTAAGTTGCTGTTTATTGCCTCTTTAACAGCTTCTGATATTTCCCAATTTTCCATAAAATTTTCTAGTTCTAAATTTTGTTCAGAAATCCATTTTATTTGAGAATCAATCGATCGGTAATCAGGTAAGTTGCGCAGTAATCTGTTTAATTCTAAATAACCCTGAGCTCCACCAATAATTATCATAGTTAAGAAAATAACCACTACTAAAATCAAAACAATAATTACACTAAAGCCTCGATGAAGCGGCAGTTTATTATCTAAAAAATCTACAATAGGATTAATTAAACTGGCAATTACAGCCGCGATAATAAATGGTGTAAAATAAATAAAGACATGCTCTAAAATAATTAAACTAAATAATAAAAACAAAAACATTAAAAAATATTTAATATACCACTTATTGGTTGACATTTAATTCACCCCAGTAATAATATAATGAAATAATATGTAAAAGGTGCTGTAAAAATAAAACTATCAAATCTATCTAAAATACCACCATGACCGGGGATAATTGTGCCTGTATCTTTAACATCAAAATTTCTTTTGATACAAGATTCAAATAAATCTCCCATAATTGCAACAGCTGGAAATAAAAAAGCAAAAATGATATAGTAAATATTTAATATTTCTAAAAAATAAGCTGAAGCTATAATAAAAAGAGCTGTTGTTAAAACTCCACCAACTGCACCGGCAATGGTCTTATTCGGGCTTATAATAGGTGCCATTGATTTTTTGCCAAATTTTTTGCCTACAAAATAAGCACCAGAATCAGTTAACCAGGTTGCAATTAAAACTAACCATAAAGCACTAGTATTAATAAAAGGATCTAGATTTAGATCTCTTAAAAAAACTGCAAAAGATAAGCCACCACCAATATAGATGACTGAAAATAGTTGATAACTTAGGTTTTTAATAAATTTATTTTCTTCATAATTATATAAATGATAGATATAAAGGCTAAAAATAATAATAAAAAAGATAATTCCATATGGTAAATAATTATAATTATTAGAGATTAAATAAACATTAAAAACAATAAGTACCGAACTTAAAGAAAGTAGAGCAAATAATGGTTTTGACTTAATTTGAAGCATTCTACCATATTCTCTAACTGCAAGCACAGTTATAATACTCACTGTAATAAAAAATGGTAAAGAACCTGCAAAAACTAAAAAAATTAATAATAGAATTCCGATAACAGCACTAATAATTCTTTTTTTAAGCATTATTATCACCATCATTTAAGCCGCCAAATCTTCTTTCTCTCTGCTTAAATTCTTCGATTGCTTCAATTAAATCTTCTTTCTCAAAATCAGGCCAAAACTTATTAGTAAAATATAATTCTGCATAAGCAGACTGCCAGAGCAAAAAGTTACTCAAACGCATATCGCCACCTGTTCTGATTAATAATTCTACATCCTGAAGTTCTTTATTATATAAATAATCAGAAAAATTATGCTCATCAAATTGATCCAGACTAATCTGATCTTTTTTATAAGCTTCAGCTAATTTTTTAGCAGCATCTATAATTTCAGCTCTTCCACCATAATTGAAAGCAATATTTAATGTTAATTTTTTATTATGAATGGAATTTTTTTCAATATAATCTATTTCATTAACTAAATTTTCCGATAATGCATCTTTTCGACCAATAAATTTAACTTTAACTCCCTTTTCAATTAATTCTTCCACTTCATTACGCATAGTTTGCCTCATTAGAGTTAAAAGAAAATCAACCTCGGCTTTTGGTCTTTTCCAATTTTCAGTAGAAAAAGCATACACTGTTAGTGAATCAAGATTCAAATCAGAGGCTGCTTTTACTATTTTTTTAAGGGTTTTAACCCCTTCTTTATGGCCAGAAGTTCTATTTTTATTTCTTTGTTGTGCCCAACGGCCATTACCATCCATAATTATTGCAATGTTTTTAGGGCTATTCATTAGAAAATCATCCCTTCCAATTAATTAATTACCCCCTAAAAAGGGGGCATAAATTAGCTGTTATATTGAAAAGACCAGGTTATTTGATAACTATCATTACCGATGTCTTTTTTTATTTTGAGAACTCTTTTTCTTCCACTATTCCTTAAATTATCTTTATTTTGAAATGGAGGTTTAATTTCTTTTAAGCTGTAATTAAGCTTTTCCTCTTCAAAAAAAGTAACGGCTTTATCAAGTGGAGAAGCTAATAATTTATATCTTTTCAATTCCATGCTAAACTTCCATTATCTCTTCTTCTTTATTTTCTACTATATTGTTTAATTTACCAATAAATTCATCAGTTAAATCCTGAACATTATCAAGACCGCGGTGCATGTTATCTTCGGAGATTTCTCCTTCATCTTCTAACATTTCTAATTCTTCATTTGATTCTCTTCTAATAGCCCGAATCGCAATTCTACCTTTTTCTGCTTTTTCATGCAGAATCTTAACAAGTTCTTTTCTTCTTTCTTCTGTTAACTGTGGAATATTAATTCTAATTACAGTACCATCATTACTGGGGTTAAGACCTAAATTCTCCTGCATAATAGCTTTTTCAATAGTATCAATATTATTTTTATCCCAGGGTTCAATTACTATTTGTCTGGCTTCTGGAGCAAAAACTTTTGCCATCTGCTGGATTGGAGTAGCAACACCATAATTATTAGCCTTAATATTTTCTACTAATGATGGTCTGGCTCTACCAGTTCTAATGGTATTTAAATCTTCTTTTGTTTTTTCAAGTGTTTTCTGCATTTTGTTTTCGGTTTCTTTCATTACTTCTCTAAACATAAATTTGGCCTCCTCAAATCTGATTATTAATTAACAGAAGTTCCAATATCTTCGCCAAGTAATACACGCTTAATGTTGCCTTCTTTTTTAACTGCAAATACTTTTAAAGGTATTTTATTATCCATGCAGAGTGAAACTGCTGTAAAGTCCATAACTCGCAAGGAATTATTTAATAAATCAATATACGATAATGTTTCATGTTTTTGTGCATTCTCATTAACTGCAGGATCGGAATCATAAATTCCATCAACATTTTTAGCCATTAATATTACATCTGCAGATATTTCTGCTGCTCTTAATGCCGCAGTGGTATCAGTTGAGAAAAATGGATTTCCTGTACCGGCTGCAAAGATAACTACTCTTCCTTTTTCTAGATGCCTGATTGCACGACGTCGAATATATGGTTCAGCAATCTGACGCATTTCAATTGCAGATTGAACTCTAGTTTCAATATCAAACTTCTCAACAGCATCCTGTAATGCTAAAGCATTAATTACAGTAGCCAGCATACCCATATAATCTGCAGTACCTCTGTCCATTCCTTTTGCACTACCTGCTATACCTCTAAAAATATTTCCTCCACCAACTACAACTGCCATTTCGACATTTGTAGATTTTACTACATCACTAATTTCTGCAGCGATTTTTTGAATCATGTCCGGATCAATACCAAATCCATTATCTCCGGCAAGAGCTTCTCCACTGATCTTAAGCAGTATTCTTGAATAAACTGGTTTTTCTGTCATTATATAATTAACCTCCATTAAATATTATTCTTCAATTTTTAGCTAATTCCTTTTTTAAAAGCAAATTTACTTAAAAAAAGAGAACACTCTCTCCAGTGCTCTCCTTTTTTAATTATTATTGATTTTTTGTCATAGCAGCAACTTCAGCAGCGAAATCTTCTTCTTTCTTTTCAATACCTTCACCGATTTCGAAGCGTGTAAACTGTTTAACTTCCATATCATTATCTTCTAATATTTCTGCAACAGTCTGATCATCATCTCTAACAAATGGCTGCTCTAAAAGACAAACCTGAGTATAATATTTATTGATTTTACCTTCAATAATTTGATCAAGAATATGCTCTGGCTTTCCTTCGTTTAACATTTGTTCTCTATAAATTTTCTTTTCTTTTTCAATTGATGTTGAATCTACAGAATCACGATCTAAAAATTCTGGATTGATAGCTGCAATATGCATTGCAATATCTTTAGCAGTTTTTACTTTTGCTTCATCAAATTCATTAGCATACTCTACTAAAACACCAATTTTTCCACCCATGTGGATGTATCCAAACAAGTAACCATCAGTTTCTACTCTTTTAAATCTTCTTAGATTGATATTTTCACCAATGCTTGCAATAGCAGCTTTAATTACATCATTAACTGTCTGGCTTTCATCTTTAAACCATTTTTCATTTTCAACAGCTTCTACTTCTTCTGCATCAGTCTGCATTAGATGATCTGAAATATCAGCAACTAAATTTTGGAACTGATCATTTTTAGCAACAAAATCAGTTTCAGAGTTAACCTCAACTAAAACACCTTTTTTGCGATCATCACTAATATTTAAGCTTACTAATCCCTCAGCAGCAACACGACCAGCTTTTTTAGCAGCAGCCGCCATACCTTTTTCTCTTAAAAATTCTACAGCAGCTTCAACATCACCATCAACTTCATTTAAAGCCTTTTTGCAGTCAAGAACACCTGCACCGGTGCGGGAACGAAGCTCTTTTATATCTTTCATTGTAACTCCCATTTATTAATAACCTCCTTATAGTAACTTATAAACATTTAAATAGATAATTCTTAATTAGTTATTTAAATTTATAATTAATTATATATATATAATTAAAATTATGCTAGAAAAAAAGCGCTGCAAAGCTAAAAACTTTACCAGCGCTTTTTATAATTCTTAATTATTCAGCAGTATTCTCTTCAGCTTCAGCTTGTTGTTTTTGTTCTTTAACTTCAGCTTCTTGTTTGCCTTGCTTTCCAGCAAGTACTGCGTCAGAAATAACACTGGTAATCAATTTGACAGCTCTAATAGCATCATCATTACCAGGAATGACATAATCTATCAGATCTGGATCACAGTTTGTATCTAAAATTGATACAATTGGGATATCCAGTTTTCTTGCTTCAGAAACTGCGATATCTTCTTTTCTTGCATCTGTGATAAAGATTACATCTGGTAAACCATTCATATCTCTAATTCCACCGAGGAATCTATTAAGCTTTTCGTGTTCTTTATTTAACTCAATAACCTCTTTTTTGGGAAGAACTTCAAAAATACCTTCTTCTTCCATCTGCTCGATTTCTTCTAAACGGTCAATACGCTTTTTGATAGTATTATAATTAGTTAACATACCACCTAACCAACGCTGATTAACATATGGCATTCCGCATTTTTCAGCTTCTTTTTTAATAGTTTCCTGTGCCTGACGCTTAGTTCCAACGAACAGTACATTTTTACCTTGAGCAGCTTCATCTTTAACGAAATTATATGCATCGTCAATTAACTTAACTGTCTGCTGCAGGTCAATAATGTAAATTCCATTTCTTTCGGTGAAAATATATTGTTTCATCTTTGGGTTCCATCTCTTAGTCTGATGACCAAAATGAACACCCGATTCGAGGAGTTGTTTCATATTTACAACTGACATAACTCCTGCACCTCCTTTCTGGTTTTAGCCTCCGACAGCATCAATTCTAAACACAACTGTATTAAATACAGCACCAGCATTTAGATCAACTGTCGTGTGTATTTTGCCACAAAAAAGTATACCATAGACTTGAAGTTTAATCAAGCTTTTTTGAAAAAATATTTTTTTCTGGCAGTTAAAAGACTCCTCATTTAGTACAAGGAGTCTCTAAAGTCAACTTATTTAGTTAAATTTATCCTGTAACTTTTGCTAATTCATCTAATAAATTATCATTAAGTACTTTAATATATGTTCCCTTCATACCTAATGAACGGGATTCAATTACACCAGCACTTTCAAATTTACGTAAAGCATTAACAATAACAGATCTGGTAATTCCAACTCTATCTGCTACTTTACTGGCTACTAATAATCCTTCTTCTCCATCTAATTCTGCAAAAATATGTTCAATTGCTTCTAACTCAGAGTAAGATAAGGTATCAATAGCTATTTGAACTGCAGCTTTTTTACGAGCTTCTTTTTCAATTCTTTCACTGCGGGAACGTAAAATTTCCATTCCTACAACTGCGGCACCATATTCAGCTAAAACTAAATCTTCATCATTAAATTCAGAACCATAACGTGCAAGCACTAAAGTACCTAATCTATCTCCACCACCGATTACTGGTACAATTGTGGTTAACTTATCTTCAAATAAGCAGTCTTCGCCTTCAGCAAATACGCATTTGCCATCTTTTTGTTCTATATTAGATTTAGTTTCTCTTATTCTTAATAAACCTTTGTTATAGTCATCAGGAAATTCACCGTGATCTATAACTTTTTCTTCCATAATATCACATTCAAAATCATCTAAGAGGCTGTAACCTAATATTTTACCTTTTTTACTTGTTACATAAATGTTACACTTTACAGCTTCTTTTAAAACATATGCCATATCAGAAAAGTCGACTGCATTTCCACCTGTTCTCTGTAATAATCGGTTAATCTTTCTGCTTTTTTCTAGTAAACTACCCATTTTAAATCTCCTCCATTTTCAGTTTTTAAATTATAAAATATATTTACTTAAGTCTTTATTTGCAACAACATCTTTCAACTTATCATTTACATAATCAACATCAATTTCAATTTCTTCTTGATCCATACCCGGAGCTTCAAAAGAAAGATCTTCTAATAATTTTTCCATAATAGTATGCAGTCTTCTGGCTCCAATATTTTCTGTTTCCTCATTGATATCATAAGCAAAACTTGATATTTCTTCTACTGCAGCTTCAGTGAAATTTATTGTAATGCCCTCAGTCTCTAATAATGCCTTGTACTGCTTGACCAAAGAGTTCTGTGGGAGAAGTAGTATATCCTTAAAGTTTTCCCGGCTAAGGCTGTCTAAATTAACTCTAAGCGGGAATCTACCCTGTAATTCGGGTATTAAATCTGCTGGTGAAGAAACATGAAAAGCTCCTGCAGCAATAAAAAGAATATGATCAGTTTTTACTGAACCATGTTTAGTGCTTACAGTTGAACCTTCAACTATTGGTAGAATATCTCTCTGTACACCCTGTCTTGAAACCTCAGGGCCAGAATTAGATTCTCTACCAGCAATTTTATCAATTTCATCTAAGAAGATTATCCCATCTTCTTCTACTTTTTCTATTGCATCGGCTTTAACTTGATCCATATCAATTAATTTATGTGCTTCTTCATCTTTAAGCATTTCTTTAGCCTGAGCAATAGTAACTTTTTTCTTCTGTTTTTTATTAGGGAAAATATTTCCCAGCATATCCTGAAAATTAATACCCATCTCCTCTACGCCTGAGCCAGAAAAGACTTCCATCATCTGAGTATTATTTTCTTCTACTTCAATTTCAATTTTTTGATCGTCCAGCTTGCCTTTTTTAATTCTGTCATACATTCTTTTTCTTCTGGCAGCTACTCGATCATCCAGATTTTCATTTGTTTTTTTAACATCATCAACTAAATTAGAATAATAATCATCTTTATTTTTACTTTTTCCAGGAAGCATATGGTCTACAATTCTTTGAATAGCCTGTTTTTCTGCTTCAATTTCGACCTCTTCCATTTTAGCTTCTTTTACCATTCTGATAGCTGATTCTGTTAAATCTCTAATCATTGATTCAACATCACGGCCAACATAACCTACTTCAGTAAATTTAGTTACTTCTATTTTAATAAAAGGGGATCTTGCAATTTTAGCAAGTCTGCGGGCAATCTCTGTTTTACCAACACCAGTAGGACCAATCATCAAAATATTTTTAGGAATGATTTCATCCTTCATCTCATCTTTTACTAATTTTCTTCTATATCTATTTCTTAAGGCTATAGCTACTGATTTTTTAGCTTTTGACTGTCCAATTATATATTTATCTAATTCAGCAACGATTTCTTTTGGTGTTAATTGATTATTCACCTTTGTCAGACTCACCTCCATCTAATTCCTCTATAGTAATATTTTCGTTAGTATAAATACAAATAGAAGCCGCTATTTTGAGTGCTTCACTGGCTATATCCCCGGCATTCAGGTTTTGAGCATGTTTGGTTAATGCTGTAGCGGCTGCTCTTGCATAAGGGCCACCAGAACCAATAGCAGTAATCTTGCCATCAGGTTCAATAACATCACCATTACCTGAAATAATAAGGATTTCATCCAGATCTGCAACAATTAGCAAAGCTTCAAGTTTTCTCAAAATTTTATCAGTTCGCCATTCTTTGGCCAGCTCAACTGCTGCCCGCTGCAGACTTCCATGATACTCTTCTAATTTACCCTCAAATTTTTCAAAAAGAGTAAATGCATCTGCAGATGTTCCAGCGAATCCTGCTAAAATTTTGCCATTATATAATCTTCTGACTTTTCTGGCTGTACTTTTCATAACTGTATTACCCAGAGTTACCTGACCATCTCCAGCTAGGGCCATACAACCATTATGTTTTACTGCAACTATTGTAGTTGCTTCAAAATCTGTAATCGACAATTTAGAACCTCCTTTACTTATAATCTTATATTTTTAAATTGTCACATGATTCAAAATATTTTAATCTATTTTCTTAATATTAACATGAATTACTCAAAAAAGTCAAGTTTTAGCTCTTAATTTCACAATATTCTAATCAGTTTTTAATATTTAAATATTCATACAGCGTTATCTTTTATTAGTTATTATTATTATAAAAAACGCTTATCTCTAACCATAAATAAAGCTCCCCCCAAAATTCAATTAAACTAGAAAATTGGAGAAAGCTCAATAAATTTAATAACTTAGATGAAAATTTAGTCTGCTTTTTCTGTATGGCCGCATTCTTTGTTAGTACATTTTAAATGCTTTCCTTTAGCTTTAGTAGTTTTTTCAACCATAACGCTACCGCATTCCGGACATTTTTTTTCGACCGGCTTATTCCAGGTCATAAAATTACAGTCTGGATAATTACTACAGCCATAGAAAGTTCTTCCCTTTTTAGAAGTTCTCTCAATAACTTCTCCATCTTCACATTCCGGACAGTCAACACCAGTTTTTA
Organism: Bacillota bacterium; assembly: GCA_051746665.1. Lineage (GTDB taxonomy): Bacteria > Bacillota > Halanaerobiia > Halanaerobiales > Halanaerobiaceae > Halanaerobium. The sequence continues at coordinate 8,656 of JBNJFG010000033.1, read as the reverse complement.
TAAGAAAAGGCTTAGTGTTTTTACATTCCGGATAACTAGAACAGGCTAAAAACTTACCATAGCGTCCGTATTTAACAACCATTGGACTACCACATTTTTCGCAAACTTCATCTGTCTCTTCGACTATCTGAACACTTTCCATATTTTCTCTAGCATTTTCTAAACGATTATAAAAAGGTTCATAAAAATCTCTTAATATTTTTTTCCAATCTTCATTTCCTTTTTCAATTTCATCAAGTCTTTTTTCTAAACCAGCAGTAAACTCAACATCTGTTACATCAGGAAAATATTCAGTTAATAATTCGGTAACAGTTTCTCCAAGCTCTGTTGGTTTAAAGTAACGTCCTTCTTTTTCTACATAATCTCTAGATTCAATTGTAGATAGTGTAGGGGCATAGGTACTTGGCCTTCCAATACCCTCTTCTTCTAGAGTTTTTACCAGTGTCGCCTCTGAGTACCTTGGAGGTGGAGTGGTAAAATGCTGTTCAGGATTTGTTTTAAGTAGAGAATATTTATCTCCTTCATTTAAAACTGGGAGGTCAATATTATCTTCTTTTTCTTTTCCAGTTAAAATTAAATGTCCTGGGAATAAGAGACGAGAACCACTAACTCTAAATTTATATTTTTCTCCAGCTTTAAATTGAGCTGAAATGCTTTCATAAAGAGCGGGACTCATCTGACTTGCTACAAATCTTTTCCAGATTAAATCATAAAGCTTAAACTGATCTTTTGATAAATATTTTTTGATTTTCTCAGGTGTTCTCTGAGTATCAGTCGGTCTAATAGCCTCATGAGCATCCTGAGCATTAGAATTATTTTTAGATTTTTTCTTGGAACTTTTTAAGAACTTATCTCCAAACTTATTTAATATATAATCTTTAGCACCATTTTTTGCTTCATTAGAAAGTCTGGTACTGTCAGTTCTGATATAAGAAATCAAACCAACTGTACCCTCACTCCCAACATCTATACCTTCATATAACTGTTGAGCCATGTACATAGTCTTTTTAGCAGTAAAGTTTAGTTTATTAGAAGCTCGCTGCTGCAGGGTTGAAGTTGTAAAAGGTGATTTAGGATTGCGTCTTCTCTTTCTTTTTTTCACCTTTATTATTTCGAATTCTTCTTTTTTGATATCTTCAATAACCTGATCTGTTTCTTCTTTACTTTCTAAATTAAACTTTTTATTATCAATTCTATATAAATCAGCTTTAAGTACTTCACCATCTTCATTTTTTAATTCGATTTCTAAACTCCAATATTCTTCTTCATCAAAATTACGGATTTCTTCTTCACGCTCGCAGATTATTTTAACAGCAACTGTCTGCACTCTACCTGCACTCAAACCTTTACGCACCTTTTTCCATAATAAAGGACTTAAACGATAACCAACTATCCGGTCCAATAACCGTCTTGCCTGTTGAGCATCTACCAGATCCTTATCGATTGTTCGTGGATTTTTGATTGCATTCTGAATCGCGCTTTTAGTAATTTCATTGAATTCGATTCTATTATTATCTTCATCAGATAATTTTAAGGCATAAGCTAAATGCCAGGAAATAGCTTCTCCCTCTCTATCAGGGTCAGTTGCAAGAAATACTTCATCACTTTTTTTGGCAGCTTTTCTCAGCTTGTTTAAAGTTTTACCCTTACCTCTGATAGTAATGTAATTTGGCTCAAAATCTTCTTCTAAATCTATTCCTAATTTACTTTTTGGTAAATCCCTAACATGTCCCATTGATGCTTCTACTTTATAGTTTCTACCTAAAAACTTCTTAATAGTCTTTGCTTTTGCAGGTGATTCTACAATCACCAGATTCTTTTTTTTCTTTGCCATTAAATTTATACCTCCAGTAAACTTTAGTTTACTCTCTGCTGTTTTAATAAACCTGTGTTAAATTCGTTAAATTCTGCTGAAATTGTCAATAATGATTCAGAATCATCAACAACATCACTAATTATCTCCCAGACAAGTTCTGAATCTAAATCATCAACACTTGCCAGCTGAAACATTCTAAAAATAATTATTTCTAACTCATCTGCAGTCAGTATTCCCATTGCATTGAGTTTATAAATTATAGATTTAATTTCATTACTGAAATAAAAATTTTCTACCTTAGTAAATACACGATTATAGCCGCTGTGCATTTCGTAATCCATATAATAATCCTGATTACCGACAGATATTATTTCACTAAACATAATATCAAATGCTTCACTAATATTTTCAATTGTATATCCTTTATTTTCAAGTTCTATCACAATATCTTCTTGTTTTTTCCATAAATCTTCATTATTAAGCATTTTATGAATCAAGATACTAAGAATTTCTATAACTTTTTTATTCATATTATTCTGGCATTTCTGCCTTAAGGCCTCCCTACATTAAGAAAATCTTTAACTAGTATATTATTATATTGGTTTAAGAAGATTTTGTAAACCCTTAAACTGATATTTTTTTCCTGTTAAGCGAATTATAATGTTCATTAGTTCTAATTTTACCAGTATTCTATCCATTTTTTCTGTAGTCAAATTACTTAATTTGATCAAATCATCATAATAAATTTCTATTTCATGCTGAAAAAGTTTCAAAACTTTTATTTCATCATAATTTAAATCTGGATAAACTTTATTGATTAGTTTATTATTTTCTAAAAAGTTGTTTTCTCCTTCTTCTTTCTGCAGATACTGATTCAAATAGTCACTAACATCACTTACCTTTGTGAAAACAGCCGCCCCTTTTTTGATAAGTCGATTACAGCCGACAGAATTTGGCCTATCTATATTAGCCGGCACAGCCATGATCTCTTTGCCCTGTTCAAGTGCATAATCAACTGTGATTAAGGTCCCACTTTTGGCCCCTGCTTCTACTACCAGTATTAAATCTGCCAGAGCACTAATGATTCTATTTCTTCTGGGAAAATTTTTGGCTCTTGGGGCAACATCAGGATTAAATTCTGTCAGCATCAAGCCTTTATTTGTTATTTTTTGAGATAATAGCTTATTTTGAGAAGGATATAAATAATTTAAACCATTACCTAAAACAGCAGTGGTTATTCCAGCATCAACCGATAAGGCCCCCTGATGAGCAGTCCCATCTATTCCATTAGCTAAACCACTAATGATATTTACTCCCATTTTTGCAAGCTCTGCCGCAGTTTTACTGGCGATTTTGCGTCCATAAACCGTAGAATTCCTGGAACCAATAACTGCAACTGCTGGCAGCTGAAAATTTAGAACACCTTTATAAAAAATGACAGGTGGAGGATCATAGATATCTTTTAGCTTTTGAGGATATTTTTTATTATATAAAGTTAAATATTTAATATTTTCTTTTTTTAAATCAGCAGCAATTTTTTTAGCATTAAATTTATTTTTAGATTTATTAAACTCTTTAATCTTAGAGACTTTAAGACCCAAATTTTTTAACTGCTGCTCATTAAGCTGCCAGAGAGTTTTTAAATTTTCTACTTTATTGACTAAATTTGCAATTGTTTTAGGTCCAAAACCACTTAAATTGTTTAAAAAGATAACTGCTAAACTGTTAATATCCATAATTTACCTCCTAGATTTTATTTATATTATATATCCAAAAAATGTTAATAGCAAATTTAATTTAGAAATTAAAGGAAGATTAGATTTATTATTGAATAATATATATAAAGAAGATAAAATAAATTTTAGCAGAAGATTTATTTATCTAAAATTAAAAATAAAAAGGGAGGTATATTATTGATTAAATCTACTAAATATAATACCATATTATATTTTTTAAGCGTACTTGCTTTTATCATGGCTTTTATTATTGTAATTCCTCTGGTATTAGCTTTTATTTATCAGGAAGGGAACAGCATTTATCAGGGATTTTATTATACTAGTATTATTTCATTAATTACAGGTACACTTTTAAAACTGCCCACAGATCCCGAAAATATTTACATAGATTTAACTACTGCAATGTTACTCTGTGCCTTAGGCTGGCTTATTGTCTCAATCTTAGGTGGACTTCCCTTTATGATTGGAATTGAAAAATCTTTTGTAGATTCACTTTTTGAATCAGTAAGTGGTTTTACAACTACTGGGATCACTGTCTTTACAGGTCTTGATACAATGCCCAAATCGATTATTTTTTGGAGAAGTTTAATGCAGCTTTTAGGTGGTCTTGGTATCTTAACTTTTTTCCTTTTAATCTCAACTAGAGCTAAGGGAGAAACCTGGCAGCTATTTAGTGCAGAAAGCCATAAAATTAATGTTTCGCGTCCAGTCCCAAATATTTTTAAAACAGTAAAAATACTCTGGATGATTTATTTAGGCTTTATGCTTTTAGAAAGTATTATTTTAATTTTCCTTGGTTTGTCAGTTTTTGATGCTTTTACCCACAGTTTTACTACTTTATCCACTGGCGGCTTTTCTCAATATGATGCCAGTATTGCCCATTATGCTAACAGCGGTTACAGCAATTATATTTTAATTGAATATGTAATAAGCTTTTTTATGTTTTTAGGTGGAGTTAACTTTTTACTTCATTTTAGATTTTTTACTAGAGATTTTGAAAGTATTAAGAAAAATAGTGAATTAAAAACTTTCTTGAGATTAATTTTTTATTCAACAATTTTTATCAGTATCTTAATCATAATCTTAAATACAGCCGGTGCTTTTAATGCCGAAGAAATTTTTCGTAAAACACTGTTTCAGGTTGTTTCTATCATTACTACAACTGGTTTTGGAACTCATGATATTAATTCCAGCTTTTTCCCAGCTGCAGCCAGACAGATATTTATAGTCTTTATGCTGATTGGGGGTAGTGTTGGTTCTACATCTGGTGGTATTAAAGTAATGCGTTTAAATATTTTAGGCGGCTTATTTAAAAGAGAGATTAAAAAAATATATTTACCAAATCATGCAGTTTTACCGGTAACTCTTGATAAAAGTATTATTGATAATGATGAAATCAATAAACTAACAGGCCTCTTTTCCTTCTGGTTGGTACTGATTTTTATTGGAGGAATAATAACTTCTGTCTTTTCAGATCTCAACGGTTGGCAGTCTTTTTCAGGTATGTTTTCTGCAATGGGAAATATAGGACCATTCTTTTTCTCGGTTGATAAGATGGCTTCCTTATCTCCTGTTATTAAAGTAACATATATTATAGGGATGCTGGCCGGAAGATTAGAAATATTACCGATTATTATACTGTTTTCTAGAAAAGCCTGGACAGATTAATTAAATTAATATAAAAGATAAAATTGGAGGTAAAATAATGTATATAATCATTGCTGGTGGAGGTATTGCAGGAAGAAATCTAACAAAAAATTTAGTTAATAAACACGATGTAATTGTGATTGAAAAAGAACAAAGTGTAGCTGAAAAAATATACAGCCGTTATGGAGCGGTAACCGTATTAGGAAGTGCTACCAGAATTGATATTTTAAAAGAAGCCGGCATAGAAAAGTGCGATGTAGCTATTGCGGTCATGAGAGATGACGCAGATAATTTATCTTTTTCACTTTTAGCCAAAAATTTTGGGGTAGAAAAGATTTTAGTCAGAATGAGGGAGCCTGAATATGAAAATGCTTATGAAATGGCAGGAGCAACAAATATTGCTGCTACAATGGAGCTGATTGTAGATCGTTTTATAACTGATATTGAAGAACCAGATGTGCGTAAAGTCGCCTCTTTGGGCGATGGAAAAGCGGAAGTATCAATTTTAACTATCCCCCCCGAATCAAGAATTTCGGGTATGAAAATTTCTGAAATAGTAAGTCAAAAAAACTTTCCTGAAAACTGTGTAATTGCTGGGATTTTCGATAAAGCACAGGATCGATATATAGTACCGAGAGGAAATAGAGAAATATTTGCTGGTAATCAGGTCTTTTTGGTAGCATCAAAAGACGATATGGAAAGAGCAGCTGATTTTTTATTAAATAATGAGTAAAAATAAATTAAATATGAGTAAAATAAAAAGCTGAGTGCAGATAAAAAGTGCACTCAGCTTTATTTGTTCTAGATAATTTTAATATAATTCTACTTCGGCTGATACTGAAACATTGATATTCACTTTCTGTTCAGCTAATGGAACTTCTGAAAAGTTAGCTGATTCAGCAGATCTTGTCATAGATTGTAAAACATCATTACCATAAATGTTTTGTCTGCCAAAATTAATTTTTTTGATTCTGTAATTTTCTTTATCAAGATTTTCTGCCATAAAAGCAGCCTTTTCTTTCAATGAACTTAAAGCTAGACCTGTAACTTCTTCTAAAGCTTTTTCATTGCTTTCTAATCTATAATCTATATTTACAACTCTATTTGCTCCAGCATTTAATAATCTCCCCAACAATACCGGCAGCTCACCTAAATTTTTAGTGCTAAATTTAATCTGATTACTTACTTTATAATATGTTACTCTTTCTCTCTTTTCATCTTCATCATCATTCTTTACAGTTATATAATTAGTATATGGATACACTCTAAAACCCTGTGTTTCAACATTTTCTAATTCTTCTGCTTCTAAAATAGACATCAATTCACTTACAATCTGATTGTTTTCTTCTACAGCAGTCGACTGTTCTCTGCTTTCATTTTCAAAACCCAGTACAACATCAACTATTTCCGGATCATATTCCTGCTGCTGACTGATACTTAAATTAGTAGTGATATAATCCTCATCTACTTCTTCTACAGTTTCTTCTTTTTCAGCTGTTTGAACTATCGGAGTATTAAAGTATAAACCATTTACAACTAAAACTGATAGTAAGATTAAAGCAATAAAAACTAAAAACATTCCTAAATTCTTGCTCATAAAAACCCCTCCATTTACTTTTACTAGTTTTATTTATATTTTTATTTATGCTACTCTATTTATATAATTCTAATAAAATAGCAAAATTCCTTTATTATTTTTTTGCAAGTAAAAAATCTATCTATTTTTTTCTCGTAAAGCAAAAGAAATTTCCTGATAATTATTATCTTTAAATTTTTCAATCAAAAATACTACTGCTTCAAAATTAGTCTGTTTATCTGCATAAATTTTAATTTTTTTATCTTTAGCAGCTGAAATATCAGTTAATAAAGTTTCAATTTCATCTTTGTTGTATTGTTTGTTATTGTAATATATATGATTATCTTTATCTAAAAAAATATTTACCATTTCTACATTTTTAGTTTCTCCTACAGAACTATCAGGTACTGTTATATTATATAGAGCTTCTTCGCCCTGGAGAGTTGAAGAAACTAAAAAGAAAATTAAAAGTAAAAATACAATGTCAATCATTGGGGCCAGATTTAAAGTGGAGCTCTTTTTTTTAGGCTGATAACTCATTTTTTTTCAGCTCCTTATGATTAGACTCTTGATTTGATACCTGATTTGATACCTGATTAGACTCCTTAATTTCTTTTTTAAAAAGCATAGTCTCACTTTCTAATTTTAAATTATTCATTTGATTATGCAGTTTTTCTATCTTTGCATAAAAATAATGATAAAAGGCTGCAGCCGGCAGTGATATAATCAAGCCAGCAGCTGTAGTAAATAGTGCTTCGGAAATCCCAAGGGCCATCTGCTCTGGATTACCTCCAAGACCAAGAACCTGAAATGTTTTGATCATTCCACTAACAGTTCCCAATAACCCTAAGGTTGGAGCGACCTGAGCAATGAAATTTAAAAATCCTAAGTGTTTTTCAAGCTCTGGCAGCTGATCAATTTCTTCTGCATCAAGGTACAATTTAAATTCTTCTCTGTTTTTAGGTTTTTTAGTTAAGGTGTTATAATATATTTTTGCTGCAATACCCTTTTTCTCTTTTAAAATATTGCTTTTTATATTATTAGAGTCAAAATCCGCGATTGCCTCTAAATACTCATCTTTTTTAATTGTTCTGTAATTTAAAATAAAAACTATAGTTCTTTCAATAATTATAAACAGCATTGAAAATGCAGCTAAAAGTAGTGGATATGCTACAACACCTGCCGTTTCAATAAATTCAGTAATCATCTACTTTACCTCCTTTTAGTTCAACTTAAATTTGATTGGGAGATTTACTATTACCTCTACTTTTTTATTATCTTTTTCTGCAGCTTTAAATTCCCACTTTGAAACTGCTTTTAAAGCAGCCTGATCAAAAGACTGATAACCTGAACTTTCATTTATCTTCAAATCATGTATTTTACCCTCTTTATCTATTCTTAAAGTGACTATAACCTGCCCCTCAATATTTCTTTTTCTTAAATTAGAAGGGTAACCTGGTTGAGAATAGTTTTTAATTCCCGGCTTTTTAATTGAATCTGAACTGCCTTTTCTTAAATCATAAACCTTATTTTCCTGCTTATTTTGATTATGTTCTACAGCAGAATTACTGGCCTCATTATTTTGCTCATTCTTTTCATCCATATTTTCTGCCTGGTTTTTATTATCAATTTTATTAGAATTACTTATCTCATCTGATTGACTGGCTGAAGCTTCTGCAGTTTCTTTTGTTTTTTGAGAATTTTCTTCTGCCTGTTCTTCGGCTTCTAAATCAGCTATAAAACTATCTAAATCAAATTTATTACTTTTCTTATCTTCTTTTGGCTCTTCAGGATTATCTTTTTCAGATTTATTTTTAGTGTTCTGCATCCAGGCAGGTGGCTCATTTTCAACTTCAACTTTTTCCTTTTTTAAAGTTTCTT
>JBNJFG010000032.1:0-23807 GCA_051746665.1 Bacillota bacterium | reverse complement strand
TGTAACAAAAGCAGAGAAAAAAGATATGATAGAAGAAATTCAGGCAGAAGTAGACCACCGCTGGGAACAGCTTCTAGTTAAGTGTGGAGAAAAGTAAAAAATAGCTATTTAGTTTTGTCATTATAAATAAAAGACTGCTGGAGTCCAAACCAGCAGTCTCCTTTTTAAATCCATTTTAAGAATTTTAACTATGCATTTTAGAATCGAGCAGGGGAATAAATCTTAATCAAATAAAAGCAACCGGAGAGTGATATTAATGAAAATTTTTGTTATTAACTGTGGAAGTTCATCTTTAAAGTATAAATTATTTGATATGAGAGATGAAGATGTTTTGGCTGAGGGAATTATTGAAAGAATTGGTATTGAAAATTCATTTTTGAAATATGAAACAAAAGAAGGTACAGATATTAAAATTGAGCATGAAATACCAACTCATAAAGAAGGAATAGAATTATTAATTGAGACACTTCTTTCTGATGAACATGGTGTATTAGAAGATATGGATGAAATTAAAGCAGTTGGTCATAGAGTGGCTCATGGGGGAGAAAAATTTGCACACTCTACTCTAATTGATGATGAAGTAATGAAAGAAATCGAAGATATTTCTGATTTAGCGCCACTTCATAATCCAGCAAATCTTATGGGGATTGAAGTGTGTAAAGAATTAATGCCTGAAACACCTCAGGTTGCAGTATTTGATACAGCTTTCCATCAAACTATGCCAGAAGAAGCATATACTTATGCTCTTCCTTATGAATACTATGAAAAATATGGAGTCAGAAGATATGGATTTCATGGTACCTCTCATGGTTATGTAGCCAATAGAGCTGCTGAGATGATGGATGAAGATATTAACGATCTTAAAATTGTTACCTGTCATTTAGGAAATGGAGCAAGTATTGCTGCAGTAAAAAATGGTGAATCTGTAGACACAAGTATGGGCTTTACTCCACTTGAAGGATTAGTAATGGGAACAAGATGTGGAGATATTGATCCAGCAATTATACCATTTATCATGGAGAAGGAAGATATGACAGCTTCAGAAATAGATAGTGTACTAAATAAAGAAAGTGGTCTTTATGGAGTATCTGGAGTTAGCAGTGATATGAGAGATATTGAAGGAGCTGCTGATGAAGGAAATGATCAAGCTCAGGTAGCATTAGATATCTTTAATTATAGAGTTAAAAAGTATATTGGATCTTATTCTGCTGCTATGGGTGGAGTAGATGCAGTAGTATTTACAGCTGGCATTGGTGAAAACGCAATTGAAACTAGAGAAGAAATTCTTGCAGATTTAGAATACATGGGAATTAAAATTGATAAAAAAGCCAATGATATTCGTGGTAAAGAACAAATTATTACAACCAGTGATTCTACAGTAAAAGCTATGGTTATTCCAACAAATGAAGAGTTAGTAATTGCTAAAGACACAAAAGCAATTGTAAGCTAGATAATCATTTATAATTAAATAGATTTTTAAGGCATTTATTGTTGCTAAATTTATTTTAGTTACTAATAGATGCCTTTTCCATTTTAATAGAATTTTAACAGATATTTTAACTTTTCAATTAAAGGGTTTTATAATTAAATAGAGAATTATATTAAAGTGGAGGTGTATAAAATGAATAAATTTGCCTTTTTTGCTTTCAATGGTAATATGATGTGTTTTCAGCATATCTTACTTAATGCTTTAGATCTAGCTGATAAAGGTAAGGAAGCTAAAATAATTATTGAAGGTGAAGCAGTGACTTTAGTTCAAAAATTAGAAGAGTCTAATAACAAACATTATTTTAAAGCAAAGGAAAGAGGATTAATTGACTGCATCTGTAAAGCTTGTTCAGCTAGTCTTGGTGTACTGGAATATAATCAGAGTACTGATATTCCTTTAAAGGGAGATATGAGCGGACATCCTTCCATGGAAGCTTTTACAGAGCAGGGATACCAGATTATTACTCTTTAATTAATAGTTGAGTTTTAACCTATCATGATATTTTAATCCTGATAGGTTTTTCATTCTGTTGTTTTGAAAGGAGAATAACTTTGTTAAGTATTGGGATTGGATTTGTTATTTTAATCACCCTCATTATTTTAAAAGTGAGTATAGTGATTGCTGCACCACTTTCATCTATAGTAATTTTATACTTGAACAACTTAAATATTTTAGAAACCCTAAATATCCACTATTTAACTGGTTTTGCTGCTTTTGTTCAGGATTATTTGTTTATATTTTTATTGAGTGCGATTTTAGGAAAAATAATGGAAGAATCTGATGATGCTGCTTCTATTGGTGAATTTGTTTTAGATGTTTTATCATATCGATATGCGGCAGTAGGTATCTTTTTTGCTAGTGTACTTTTATCACTGGGTGGAATTTCTGGATTTGTATTAATTTTTACTATTTATCCAATAGCTAAATCTGTTTTTGAAGAAGCTGATTTACCAAAATCGCTCATTTTAGCTGCTATAGCAGGTGGAACTGTAGTTGTAGGACTCCCTTTGCCAGGAAGCCCCCAGGTTCATAATTTAATCATGATGGATTATTTAAACACTTCTGCTTTAGCTGGCCTAGGTTTAGGATTGGTTAGTGTTTCAACCGGAGCAGCAGCAGCTATTTTATATTTAAGATACAGAAGCATTTCATTTCTAGCTAAAAATAACGCGAACATAAATGAAAGTGTTTTGAAAAAGCCTGATCTGGCTAAATTGATAAAATTTATTACAGCAATGCTTCCTTTATTAACAGTTTTTATATTACTTGCTGTTTTATCAAAAGATCCAGTCTTGGCATTACTTTTAGGAGTTATAGTTTCGATAATTAAAAACTTTAGAAAAATAGAATTGCTTCAAATTTTAAATGACAGTATATCTAATGCAGTCTTACCTTTGATGTTTGCTGCTTCTGCAATGGGGTTTGGGCAAGTTATTTCTTCACTACCAGTATTCAAAAATTTTCTGCAGACTTTATTAAATCTGCCTTTGCACCCTTATTTATTAGTTGGTTTAATTACAAATATTGCAGCCGGGCTTTTAGGAAGTGCATCTGGGGGAATGCTTTTAACATTAAGTACAGTTGGGGAAAATATTGTTCAGTTAGTTGATCCAGAAAAATTACATAGGATTATAATTATTGCTTCAACCGGTTTAGATACACTACCTCATAACAGCTCTTATCTGGCAATGCTTGCCTATACCGGTCTTAAATTTAGAGAAAGTTATTTTGATTACTTCATAGTTACTGTTATAGCGCCTTTAATTTCTTTTGGAGCTGCAGTGATATTTGCTTTGAACTTTTAAAAATTATAAAAGTTTAACACGACTAATTCAATTTAAAGGGGAGTGGATTAAATGAAATCAATTAGAAAATATCTATACTTTAACACAGATGAGAGAGTTGAACTGCTCAATATTACTAATCTGGTCAGAGGAGTTTTAAAAGATAGTGGTATTCAAGAAGGTTTATGCCTGGTGAATGCAATGCATATTACTGCCAGTGTATTTATTAATGATGATGAGAGTGGTCTGCATCAAGATTATAAAGAATGGTTGGAAGAACTAGCTCCTCATGAGCCAATATCACAGTATGCTCATAATGGATTTGAAGATAATGCTGATGCTCATTTAAAGAGACAGATTATGGGGCGTGAGGTAGTTGTTGCTGTAACAGAAGGTAAACTTGATTTTGGGCCCTGGGAGCAAATTTTTTATGGTGAATTTGATGGTCAGCGAGAAAAAAGAGTTTTAGTCAAAATTATAGGAGAATAAGATGAAATATCCAGAAGCTACAGTAGGTGCGGTTATTTTAAATTCTGACGATAAAGTTTTAATCTGCAAATCAAACAAATGGAACCACAAATATGTAATTCCGGGTGGTCATATTGAGGCTGGAGAAAGTATGGAAGCTGCTTTAATAAGAGAAGTGAAAGAAGAGACTGGACTGGATATTTTTGATATTGAACTACTAGCTATTAATGAGAGTATCTATTCTGAATCATTTCAAAATAAAAAGCATTTTATTTTTGTTGATTATATCTGCCGCAGTAATTCGAAAGATGTAATTTTAAATGAAGAAGCTCAGTCATATAAATGGATTGATTTGACTGAAGTAGAAGATTATGATTTAGAAAAATTTACAGCTAAATTATTAAAAGAACTAAGAAAAAATACTAAATCAGAATATAAACAGGAGATCATTTACGGGCTTTAATATTTGAGTAGCTTATTCAATGATTATAATTAACTTTTAAAAATAAATATTTTGACTTAATAAATTTAAAAAAGAATGAGTAAATGAAAAGGGTGAATTTATGTATAATTTAAAAAAATATCAGATGGTGAAAGATAAAATTAATAGAATAGAAAGAGCTGAATTGGGGTTCTTCCCGACTCAGATATATAAATTGGAGAATCTTTCAGCTCAATATGGTGTAAATATTTATTTAAAAAGAGATGATTTAAGTGGTTTTAGTACTTTTGGTGGGAATAAGATAAGAAAATTGGAATTTTTATTTGGCGAAATTTTAGCACAGGGTGCAAAAAACATCTTTACTTATGGAGCCACTCAGTCCAATCATGCATTACAGACAGCTATTGCCTGCCGTAGATATAATTTAAACCCCATATTATATCTGGTTGATGTTATTGGTGAAGGAATTTCAGATCCTAAGGCCAATATTTTACTTGACCAAATACTCGGAGCTGAAATTCAAATCATTGATTTTAAAGAAAATGAAGATGAATTTGAAGCGATGTATAGAGCTAAAGCAGAATCTAAAAAATATGCTCAAGAAATTTCTGAAAATGAAGATGATTATTATTTAATTCCTCCAGGAGGAGCCTCTCCTCGCGGTACTTTAGGATTTGTTAATGCTTACCTAGAAATGAAAGCACAAGAATTTAAGAAAGACTTGAATTTTAAAAATATTTTCCATGCAACAGGTACCGGTGGAACTCTTGCTGGCTTAACAGCTGTTAATAAATTTATAAGCGATGATCTTAAAGTCAATGGAATTAATGTAAGTCATAAAGATGAAAGCTATTTAAAAGAAGTAGCTGAGTTATCCACAGCAGCTTTAAATCTTTTAGATATTGATTTTAAATTAGAGGGCAGTGATATATTAGTTGACAATAATTATGTTGGTGAGGGATACGAAATTCCATCCACTAAAGCCAATCGGGCAGTAAAGATTTTTGCAGAAAATGAAGGCATTTTCCTTGATCCAGTTTATACCGGGAAAGCAGCAGCAGGAATGATTGATTATTTGGAAAAAGAAAAAATTGAAAAGGGTTCTGATCTTTTGTTCTGGCATACAGGAGGTACTAATGCTCTATTTGCAGAAAAAAAGATTTTAGGTGACTTATTAGATAATTGAAATTAAATTCTAAACTTAAATCAACTTTACTATTAAACTCTGGCTTAAATGCCGGGGTTTATCTTTTTCTGTGGTTTGATATAATTAAATTCGAGGTGAAGAATATGAGTTTGTTAAATCAAGTTAATTTATATGTAATCAAAGATATAGATAACAAAATAAAAATAAGTAGTTTATTAGGCCATAAAAATGATGAGCTTTTATTAAGTAAAAATGAGGTTAAAGATTCTGCAGTTATAGGAGATATTATTCTATTATTAAAAAATAATAAAGATGATAATTTAAAACAAAGAAAAGCTGTAAGTTATCCGGTTAAAAAAGTTAAAGGACGTTTTTCTGATGTAAAAGAATATATTTATTTAAAAATGAAGGTATTATATGATTTTAATCTGCATTATTTAAACAAAAAAGAAATAGAAGCTGTGGCTAAAGATCCAGATCATATTCAATTTGAAAATATTATGGATAAGAATCGGAAAAAGATTGAAAGGCTTATAACTTATAATAGTGATGAAACTGTAGAGCCTTTCAATCACACTAATTATCCAGTCCAGCAGATTCTAAACTCTAAAAAAATATTTAGACAGGAAATAGGAAATGAGTTTGACTGGGGCTGGAGCCTGATGGAAATATATCAGATTGACGAAAATAATTTTGTTAGCTTTAAGCAGAGCAGTTACTTTCGTGAAAGACAGCGGGGAGAATTTTTTGAAATCAGTAAAAAAGCTGTTGATTTCATGAGAACTTTTGAAGATGATAAAGAAGATTTTTTAGATTAAACAAATTATTCATAATATTTACTAATATTCAGATAAAAAGTATGGTATAATACTTATGAGGTGAAGAATATGAATAAATACCGAAAAGTAGCTGAGCTTATAAAAAATTCTAAACATACAACAGTTTTTACTGGTGCTGGAGTCTCAGTCGAAAGTGGTGTACCTCCATTTAGAGGTAAAAATGGTCTCTGGAATGACTATGATCCAATCATTTTAGATCTTAAAAACTTTTATAAACATCCAGAAAAAAGTTGGGATACGATTAAAGAAATATTTTATGACTATTTTGGGAAAGCTGAGCCAAATGAGGCACATCAGGTAATTGCTAGATTAGAAAAAGCTGGATATGTTAAAGCGGTGATTACCCAAAACATAGATAATCTTCATCAGAATGCGGGGAGTAAAAATGTATTTGAATTTCATGGTAATTCCCGTAACTTAATTTGTACGGAGTGTGGAGAAAAATATTCTGTTAATGAAAAACTATTATCAGAACTGCCTCCAAAATGTAAAAAATGTGGTGATATCTTAAAACCTGATTTTGTTTTTTTTGGTGAGGCTATACCAGAACGTGAAGAAAAATTATCATTTGAAGAAGCGGAAAAAGCAGAGCTGTTTATTATAATTGGTACAACTGGAGAAATTCAGCCAGCTTCGTTAATTCCTGTAGTTGCCAAAAGTAAAGGTGCTAAAATAGTAGAAATTAATATTAAAAAGTCTAATTTTACGGATGACATAACAGAAATATTTATTAAAGAAAAAGCAAGTACAGCTATGAAAAAAATTGAAACAGAATTAAATAAATTAAAGTAAAACAAGTAAAATCCTCAGTTAATTTTAGGACTGAGGATTTTCTTTATACTCTGCAATATATGCTAAATTTCTATATTTTTCTTTATAATCAAGCCCATATCCGACTACAAATTTATCTTCAATTTCAAATCCAGTATAATGAACAGGTAAATCCAACAGTTTATTATCGGAAATATGGAGAAGAGTACAGATGCTTATGTTTTTAGGATTACGAGCACTAAGATTTTTTAATAAATAACTATGTGTTAAACCGGTTCTAATAATATTTTCAATAATTATAACATTCTTCCCAGAAATACTAAATTCCAAATCTCTAGTTACTCTAATTACCCCTGAATTATCTTCATCGGCATAATGGTTTAATTCTAAAAAATCAAGTTTAATCGGAAATTTGAGCTTGCGGCTGAGATCTGTCATAAAATAAAGGGAACTTTTTAAAATGCTGACTAATATTACTTCCTTATCTTTAAAGTCTTTGTTCAGCTGTGCTGCTAATTCATTAATTCTGTTAGAAATTTCTGCTTCAGAAATAAGTATGTTTTCTAAATTTTGAGTATTCATTTATTTTTCACTCCCATTAAGTTCAAACTTTTCTGCCAGCTGTTCGAAATCTTTTTTATAAACAATTTTTATTTTAATATGGGGATATAATTCCTGCAGTAATCTAACTTTTTTATTTTTTTCAGTTGTATATTTTTGTTTCATAGTTGTTAATTCAACATACGTATCATGTTCGCATAAATAAAAGTCAGGTCTGAAGGCCATAATTACATTTCCTTCTGGATCCCATTCTAAAGGGAATTCACTGGGTTCATATTCCCATTTAATATGATGCATATCCAGTATTTTAGCAAATTCTTTCTCACTTTCATGGCCAAAATTTCTCTGGCCTTTATTTTCAACTTTTTTTTCTGTGACTTCTTTATTATTATTTAAGGCCTGTGGGTTTTCTTTTTTTAGATCAGCAATATTCATTATAACAGATAAACTATCTTCTAAGTTAAGGCCATCTCTATTTAATGTCAGGTGATAAAGAGTTGTTTTTTCCCAGTCCTGATTATGTATTCTCCAAACATAACGTCGATGTTTGCGGTCTGCTAATTCAAGCTCTCTAGCGGCTTCATCATGATGCAGCCCATAATTTTTTTTTAGCTGCTGACAGCGGTATTCTTCAGAAGCAACTATTTTAAAATGAAGAGCATAAGGATTATTTTCAAAAATTATTTGAGATCCCAATCCTAAAATAAGTAGGTCTGTAGTTTCAGATTTTTCCTTTAATTTTTGAGCAATATAGTCGGCAAAACTAATTTGGTCATTTTTTTCGGCATCTGGATTTAATATTTTAGTATAAAATTTGGAACTTTGTTCCAGCATATGCAGCTGATGTTCATCAGCAACTTCAGGCAGCCAGTTTTCTAAAACATATTTACGGTCAATTAATTGTAAACCTAGACGATTAGATAGTTCTTTAGCAATTTCTTCACCACCACTTGCTGTTTGCCTTGAAATCGTTATTATTTGCATCAAAGACACCTTCCTTCTATAATAATATTATAGCATAAATAAGATATACAAACTACAAATGTTAGAAAATTAAGGAAATAGATAATTGGGGCATTAAATTATTAAAGGTTCAACAAAAAAAATAAAGGATTTTACCTAATTTTGCCTAATATATAAATATGAGATGTAGAAAAATATATAGTTTTTAAAAAATAGGGGGTATTCTATGAAAACATTAGCATTAATTTTGGCCGGTGGTCGTGGAACTAGACTTGATATTTTATCAGCACACAGAGCTAAACCAAGTGTACCATTTGCAGGTAAATTTAGACTTATTGATTTTGCTTTAAGTAACTGTGTTAATTCTGGTATCTATAATGTTGGGGTTTTGACTCAGTATTTACCATTATCCTTAAACAATCATATAGGTATTGGAAAACCATGGGACTTAGATCGCAGAATGGGTGGAGTTACAATTTTACAGCCTTTTAGAGGCAAACCTGGAACTACTGATTGGTATGAAGGAACAGCTCATGCAATTTATAAGAATATGAGTTTTATTGAGAGTAAAGATCCAGATGATGTAGTTATTTTATCTGGTGATCATGTGTATGAGATGGATTATAGTAAAATGGTTGAGTACCACAAAGAAAAAGATGCAGATTTAACTATAGCTGCTCAACCAGTTCCATATGAGGAGGCAAACCGTTTTGGTATTTTAGATTATAATGATGAAATGAGAATTACAGATTTTGTGGAAAAACCAGAAAATCCACCCAGCAACTTAGCTTCAATGGGTATTTATGTTTTCAAAAAAGAAATTTTATTAGAAGTTCTAGAAAAGTACTGCAGTGAAGAGGATTCAGACTTTGGACATCATATTATACCACCAATGATTGAAAAAGAGGGTGTGTATCTCTATGAGTTTGATGATTATTGGAAAGATGTAGGTACACTTGCTGCCTACTGGGAAAGTAGTCTAGAATTAACTGATCCAATACCAAGTCTTAATCTTTACAATGATGAGTGGAAACTTCATACCAGAAGTGAAGAAAAACCACCTGTTAAATTTGGTAAAGATGCATCTGCTTCTAAGAGTTTGATTTCTAATGGATCTATAATTAATGGAGTAGTTAAAAATTCTATTATTAGTCCTGGGGTATATGTTGAGGAAGGTGCTGTTGTTAAAGATTCAATAATTTTCAATGATACTATAATCAGGAGTAATACTGTTGTAGAAAAGGCTATAATTGATAAAGAAGTAGAGATTATGGCTAATTGTAAAATTGGCTATGGTGATGATTTAACTCCAAATGAAGATAAGCCTGATCTTTTAGAAAATGGTTTAAATGTAATTGCTAAAAGAGCTACAATACCTGAGGGAACAACAATCGGTAGAAATTGTAGAATCTTCTCTTATGTTGGCGTAGAGGATTTTGATAGTAAAGAGATTCCTAGTGGTAGTACAATAACTTCTGAAATAGGAGAAAAAGTAGCTGCTGGGGACGAAGTTCATGTTAGAGAATTAAATACTTAAAATACAGTTAGTTAATAATAGTGGCTCCCTTCTTAATTGAGGGGAGCTATTTTATTTATTGGGCAATCTGTGCTAAAATTAAAGTAGTTATAAACAAATTAAAGTAATAGGAGATGATTATTATCAAAGTTAAATGGTTAGGTAATTCAGCTCTTTTAGTTGATGCTGAACAGAAAATTGCAATTGATCCGAGTTTTGAAATTGAAGCTGATTTTGAGGCAGATATCGTACTGATTACGCATGAGCATGATGATCATATTAATTTAGATGATCTGGCAGCGGTTATTAATAATGAAACAAAAATTTATGCACCTCAATCAGTTTACGATAAATTTGACATTGAAGGAGAAGTTGTACAAGCTGGCGATTTGATTGAAGATCAGATAAAGGTCTTAGATGTTGATTGTTATAATTCAGAAGGCTCTGTAGCTTATTTTTATAAAGGACTATATCACACTGCGGATGCTTCAAATTATCAAGATCCAGGTGAAGAAATAGAACTATTATTTACAGCATGTTTCAATGATCATTTTTCTGATTATTTAGAAAAAGTAATAAAATTTAATCCTAAAATGGCAGTGCCATATCATTATGACCCAGAAGAAAGGCAGGAGTTACTGCAGGCAAAAGGTTTATCCAGTAAATTTGAACAGATTGGCTGTAAATCTAAAGTTATAGAAATTGGTGAAGAATTAGAAATATAGAGCTAAGTTCATTACCCCTGATTTTTGTTATTTTTAAAATTGGCTGGCAGGTAGTAGGAAGAATAAGGAGGTAATATTATGGATTTATCTATGAATAATAAAAGGTTGGTTCTTGTTTCTAATGGTGAACCATATCAACATGTATATCAAAATCAAGAAATAAAACAGGAAAAACTTGCAGGTGGTCTGACAACTGGTCTGGATCCGATGATGAAAGAAGATGGTGGGTTATGGATTGCCTGGGGTAGAGGTGAAGCTGATTTTGAAGTAGTTGATCAGGAAAATAAAATTAAAGTACCTGATGATAATGGTTACACATTAAAGAGAATTAAACTAAGTGAAGAAGAAAAAAATGGGTTTTATTACGGATTTTCAAATGAGGTAATGTGGCCGATCTGCCATACATTTATCTCCAAAGCCAATTTTAAAAAAGAATACTGGGACAGTTATAAAAAGGTAAACAAGAAATTCGCTGATAATATTTTGGAAGAGCTTGAGGAAGATGACCTAGTCTGGATTCATGACTATCATTTAGCATTAGTTCCTGGGTTTCTATCAGAAAGTGATGCTAAAACTTCACTATTTTGGCATATTCCCTGGCCAGCTTGGGAGGCTTTTAGAACTATACCCTGGCGGCAGGAAATTTTAGAAGGAATGCTGTCAACCGATTTTTTGGGTTTTCACACTGATTCTTTTGTTTACAATTTCTTAAACTGTGCCAAAAAAATAGGGGCAGAAGTTGATTTTTCTGCCAGAGAAGTTTATTATCAAGGATCCAAGACTCGGGTAGAAAATATTCCGCTGGGGATTGATTATCAGAGAATGCACGGACTTTCTCAGGACGAGGAATATCTTGAAAAAGCAAAAAAAATTAAAGAAAATTATAATACTGAAAAGCTGGTTTTTGCAGTTGATCGACTGGATTACACAAAAGGGATTGAAGAAAGACTAGAAGCTATTCGTAGGTTTTTTGAAAAATATCCCGAATATCAGTGTAAGGTAATATTTGTTCAAAGAATTGCTCCCAGCAGGACAGGAATTGAAGAGTATCAGCAGATGAAAAATAGTATTGAGAAAATGGTTGGAGAAATTAATGGCAAATATCAAAAAGATGAATGGCAGCCGATTAAATATTTTTATGGTTCTGTCCCTCAGGATGAGCTGTTACCTTATTATAATGCAGCTGACTTAGGCTTAATTACAGCTTCGATAGATGGAATGAATCTGGTGGCCAAAGAATATCTGGCAGTACAGGATTCCGGAGTGCTTTTGCTTTCTGAGTTTGCTGGAGCAGCTGAATACTTAGATAGTGCAATCAAAGTAAATCCCTATGATGTTGAAGCTTTAGCAGATAGTATTTACCAGGGGCTTGAAATGCCCGAAACAGAGAGGAAAGAGCGAGTGCAGACTGCTCAAGCTGCTCTTAAGAAATATGATATTAACTGGTGGCGAGATCATTTCATTGAAATGTGGCTTGATTGTTATGAATAAAAAATTTGTTCTTGCAAACAAGTATTTAAGTAAATTGAAAAATAGAATAGAAAGCACAGATAATATTCTGCTTTTTCTTGATTATGATGGAACTCTGGCACCTTTTAAAACTGATCCTCTTTCTGCCTTTGTTTTACCTGAGGTAGAAGCTAGCTTAAAAAAGTTAGTAAAAAAGAAAAAATTTCATTTGAGTCTGATTTCAGGTAGAAAATTAAGTGAATTAAAAAAGATGATTGATTTAAACCGATGTCATTATGCAGGCAGCCATGGCTTAGAAATTGAGATGTCTTTTGCCGAAGGAATAATTATCCCACATCAGAATAAAGCGATTGATGTTTTAAGCAAAAAAAATTATCAAAAGACTAAAGAAAAATATTTAAAGGCAGTAGATGTGCGTTTAGAAGACAAAGGTTTTGGGCTGGCCCTGCATTTTGATTCTGAGAAGAAGCAGTCTGAAGTAGAAAAAAAGCTGAAACCTTTATTTGAAAACACAGCCTATAATTTGCTTTCTGGCCGGGAAGTTATAGAAATCAGGCCTAAGGGATGGGATAAAGGAAAAGCTGTTAATTATATCAGTGATCAGATCAGAGAAAAATTAGATATAAATGATGTTTTAAGAATTTATATTGGTGATGATCGGACTGATGAAGATGCTTTTAAAGTTTTAAAAGATGGAATTACAATCTATGTCCAAAATGAAGATGATTTAAATACAGAAGCAGAATATTATCTTAGAGATCCAGAAGATACAGCAAAATTATTAAAAAGTCTTGCAGGAGAGCGTTAAATCTCCTGCGATTTTATTTTTATGAGTTTTAGATATTTTATATTTTGTGAAATTCAGGCTTCATGTTTTTGAAAGTTGTTAAATACTTAAATCCAATTTCTTTAAGCCTGGAAACTGTAAAATCAAATTTTTGAGCAATGTCTGCAGTTTTATGGCTGTCAGAGCCTATAGTTAAAATTTTTCCTCCCAGTTCATAATATAGTTTTAAAATGTCAAAACTGGGGAGTGGATTTTTTCCATCAATTCGATAACCAGATGTATTTACCTCTAGGCCGCGATCTTTTTTTATTATTACTCTTAAAATCTCTTTAATTAAGCCCGCAGCTTCGTTATTTTCCATCAAGTTTGGCTTCTTTTCAAAATTGCCATAACGACGAATAATATCCAGGTGGCCGATAACACTGTAGTTATCATATTCTTTAACTACTTTAAGTACAGTTTTTAAATATTTAATATAAGCTTCCCACTGACTGCAGCCTTCAAAAAAATCACCATTATATAAGTCAAATTTTTCAACAGTGTGAAAAGATCCAATAACAAAGTCAAAATCATGAGCCAGATAGTTATCACAATCTTGAAGAATATGGGACTGGAGTCCCATTTCTATGCCTTTTTTGATAGTTAATTTATTTTCATATTTTTTCTGTATTTTTTCTATCTCTTGCAAATATTTATTTTTATCAATTAAAAATTCTATTGTATCATCTTGATAATCAATATCATGATGGTCAGTAATAGCTATTTCATCTAAGCCTTTTAATATAGCAGCCTGACAGAGTTCATCCATTGTCATACCTGAATCTGCCGAAAAATGTGAGTGCAGGTGATAGTCAAAAAACATTATAATCTCTCCTTTTATAAATTCTAAAAGTTAGAAAACTAGTTTATTTTCATTATTAATATATTAATATCATAGCATAATTTTTAAGATTATTAAATAAATCAAAATATTTTTTGACAATGCTGAGATTTAACAACTGCAGCTGGTTAATAAAAATTATCGAAGCTTAAATTTAAAATAACAAAAAAGCCTGAATATCTTGACAATATTATTAAAATAATATAAAATATAAACAGTTTGAAAATCAAATGAAACAATGCAAAAACAATTATTAAAAAATTAAAAGAAAAATAATAATGTGATGGCGTGTTACTGTTCGGCAGGCATAAACCAGAAAGGTAGGGAGATTTCTCTCTTCTTTTCTGGTTTTTTATTTAGAAGAATTTGATAATTAGACAGCAACTTTGAAAAGATCAGCGCAAGATCTCTATTGCTGCAGTAAGTATTAAATCGAATGGAGAAAAATTTATAGGAGGAGATTAATAATGAAAAAAGAAATTACTATTACAAATGAAACTGGTCTTCATGCTAGGCCAGCTTCCGCTTTTGTCAATGAGGCCAGCAACTATGAATCTGATGTTGAATTAACTTTTGGAGAAAAAACAGTAAATGCCAAAAGTATCATGGGTTTAATGAGTCTTGGAATTTCCCAGGACAGTAAAATTATTATCAACACTAACGGTGAAGATGAAGAAGCGGCTTTAAATGGATTAATAGAGTTTGTAGAAAACGAAATAAATAAAGAACATTAAATATTGAGATTTATAAAAAATCCAGGCATTGATTATTAAAATCAGTCTCTGGGTTTTTTATTATATTATTAATTTTAAGAATAATTTGTAATCAACCATCAAATTGAATATAATGGTAATAGTAATTAGTAAATTTGGGAGGGGTAAATAATGGAATACAGAACTATTGGTAAAACTGGGGTACAGGTTTCTCCACTTTGTTTTGGAACAATGCCTTTTGGTGGAATTGCTGATGAAGAAATGTCTCGTAAAATGTTTAAAGCTGCACTTGAGCGAGGAATTAATTTTTTTGATTCAGCAGATGTTTATAATGAGGGGCGCTCTGAAGAGTTATTAGGTAAATTTATGCAGGAAAATAATTGTAGAGATGAATTAGTTATCACTTCTAAAATTTTTGGAAAAACTGCTTCAGATGTTAATGCAAAAGGACTTTCTCGTCGTCATATTAAATTAGGAGTAGAAGAAAGTTTAAAAAGATTACAGACTGATCGGATAGATTTTTATTTTGTACATAGTTTTGATTCTAAAACAGATATGATTCATACTTTAAGAACAATGGATGATTTAGTTAAAGAAGGTAAGATACTATATCCAGCAGTCAGCAACTGGGCAGCCTGGCAGATAGAAAAATCTTTGGGAGTTTCTCGAAGGGAAAGTTTGGCTCGTTTTGAATGTGTACAGCCAATGTATAATCTTGCTAAAAGACAGGCAGAAGTTGAAATACTACCAATGGCTGAGGAGGAAAATTTAGGAGTTGTTTCTTACAGTCCTTTAGGTGGTGGACTTTTAACCGGCAAATACGGTAAAGGTAAGAGACCAGATAAAGGAAGATTAGTAGAAAGAGAAGATTATGCAGCCCGCTATGGCTTAAAAGAATATTATCAAATTGCAGAAGATTTCAGCAATCATGCTGCAGAGAAAGGTGTTGCGCCTGCTTCTTTAGCAGTAGCCTGGGTGATGTCTAATCCAGTTATTACTGCTCCGATTATAGGAGCTCGCAATTTAGAACAACTGGAAGGCTCTCTCGGAGCACTTGATATAGAAATGACTGAGCAGTGGAGAAATGAAATAACAGAACTGTCTATTACTCCACCACCTGCAACAGACAGATTAGAAGAACAAAAAGATATAAGTTATTTTTAAAATAATAATATACAAAGATAGAGGTCTGTCAGGATTAAATTTTCCGGCAGGCCTTTTGTATTTTAAATAGAAGACAAATAGTGTTAAAATTAAGACATCAAAAGAAATTGCTTAAATAACTTGACAGCTGACTAAAATATAATTATAATTAATACAACATTTTATTACTTTAACATGATAAAGGACTAAAACAATAAATGGGAGGCAGCATAGATGAATGCATTTGTAGAAGGTGTCAGAGATATTTTACCGGCAGAATTAAGAAAGAGAAGAACTATTTATAAAATAATTAGAGAGGTTTTTGAAGCAAATGCCTATCGAGAAGTAATTACTCCGACTCTTGAGTCTTTAGAGTTATATGCAGATGTTGAGGGTCTGGTTGACAAAAGTGAAATGTTTAAAGTGGTTGATGATAAAGGACAAATTTTAGTTTTAAGACCTGATTTGACAATGCCAATTGCTAGGTTGGCGGCAAGTCGTTTTCAGGATAGTCCACGTCCATTAAAATTTTCTTACTTAAGTTCAGCTTTTCAATCCAAAAACTCTCAAAGCTTAAGCCTTAAAGAAAAAACTCAAGCGGGAGTTGAACTTATCGGTTCAGCAAGTTTGGAATCTGATTTAGAAATGATTTTACTTCTAATCAAAACAATGAAAAAAGTCGGAGTAGAAAAACCAATGATTGATATAGGTCATGCTGATTTAATAAATGAAATATTTACAGATT
The DNA here is from genome assembly GCA_051746665.1 of Bacillota bacterium. Lineage (GTDB taxonomy): Bacteria > Bacillota > Halanaerobiia > Halanaerobiales > Halanaerobiaceae > Halanaerobium. Next base: position 7,364 of record JBNJFG010000032.1, on the reverse strand, counting down.
TAGAAATTGAGGCAAACGAAAAAAGAGATTTGAGAGAGTTATTGGCTGCCAAAAATAAAATTGGAATCAAAAATTATATTAAAGATATTGAGCTTACTAAAAATGCAGAACAAGTATTGTTGAGATTGCCTTCATTATTTGGTGATCCTAAAGCAGTTGTTAAAGAATTAAAAAATATGCCTTTATCAGCAGATACAAAAGAAGCTTTAAAGAAATTGGAAGAATTATTTAATAGATTAGAAATTTTTAACACTCTTAAATATATTACTTTTGATCCGATGTTGATTTCGCGCCACGGCTATTATACAGGCCTGATATTTAAAGGTTATGCAAAAGGCTATAGTAATTTGCTTGCCAGTGGAGGTCGTTATGATAATCTAACAGAGAAATTTGGAGTTGAAGAACCAGCAGTTGGTTTTGCCTTAGAAATAGAAAATCTTCTTGATTATTTAAATAAAACCGACAATTTTAATGAAAACTCACAAAAAAGATTTTTGATTTCCTTTGAACAAGAAAAAGAGTTTAAACTTGCTTATGAACTTGCAGAAGATCTAAGAAATGTTGGCTTTGTAGCAGAGGTATATAATCGAGCTGATAGAGAATATATAGATTTTCAGCAGGTGGATTATAAAATTCACCTAAAAGCTGATGAGCTAGAATTAAGAAAAAATAATGGAGAAGAAGCTATAATTCAAAAAAATAAGAAGGAAGCATTGGAGTATCTTATCTTAAATAAAATAGAGGAGTGGGAATAATGGATAATCTCTGTATTGCCATGGCTAAAGGAAGACTGGCTAAAGAAGCAGTTAAGCTCTTCCGCCAGGCTGATTATGATTTACCCGAGAAAATGCTAAAATCACGCAAATTGATTTTTGAAATAGAAAGTGAAAAACTAGAAATTATACTTGTTAAACCAGCAGATGTACCAATTTATGTAGAATATGGCACAGCTGATTTAGGAATAGTAGGTAAAGATACATTATTAGAAGAAAATCGTGATCTTTATGAAGTTTTAGATTTAAAATATGGAGTCTGTGAATTTGCATTAGCAGGACTACCAGATCGGAAAGATAGCTTACTGGAGAGAAAAGTTGCGACTAAATATCCTGATTTCACTCGTCGTTATTTCAGAAATAAAGGTGAGCCAGTAGAAATAATTAAACTAAATGGATCAATTGAACTGGCCCCATTGACCGGACTTGCTGATACTATTTTAGATATTGTAGAAACAGGCAGAACCTTAAAAGAGAATGGACTCGTTGTTTATGAGAGTATCAGAGATTTATCTGCACGTTTGATTGTGAATAAAGTAAGCATGAAAACAAGACAAAAAGAAATTGAGATTATTATTGAAGCTTTAGATAAAGTAGTTAATGGAGATGATAATAATGCTTAAGATTAAAAGAATTAAAGATGGCCGAAAAAATGTTGAACAAGTTAAAGAATTACTAGATAGTCGATCCGGTGATAACTTAGCGAAATATAGAGATGTTGCCGCAGATATACTAAAGAGGGTAAGAGAAAATGGAGATCAGGCAGTTTTAGATTATACAGCTCGTTTTGATGGCATTGAATTTGAAGCTTCAGAACTAGAAGTAACTGAGGCAGAAATTAAAGCAGCTTTAAAAGAAGTTGATGCTGATTTTATAGAAGCTTTAAAAAATGCAGCTGCTAATATAGAAGAATTTCATGCTGAACAAAAGGATAAATCCTGGCAGAAGCAGAAAAAGCCTGGGATTATTACCGGTCAGGTCTGTAGGCCGCTTAAAAAAGCAGGAGTTTATGTACCGGGAGGCAGGGCAGCCTATCCTTCTTCTGTTTTAATGACTGTTATTCCAGCTAAAGTAGCTGGGGTTGAAGAAATTATAATGTTTACTCCTCCTGACAAAGAGGGTAAGGTAAGTCCGGTGATTTTAGCAGCGGCAGAAATTGCAGGTGCTGATCGAATCTTTAAGGTCGGTGGAGCGCAGGCAGTAGCTGCAGCCGCCTATGGAACAGAAACAATTCCTGGTGTTGATATTATTGTTGGTCCTGGTAATATTTATGTTTCAATGGCCAAGGAATTGGTTTTTGGACAGGTTAAAATTGATATGATTGCTGGCCCTAGTGAAATTATGATTATGGCAGAAAAAGATTCTAATCCGGCCTATATAGCAGCTGATTTAATGAGTCAAGCGGAACATGATCCACTGGCATCTTCAATTCTGGTTACAGATGCACCGGAGCTTATTGAAAAAGTAGAGGCAGAACTAGAAAAGCAAATAGAAAAGATGAGCAAAAAAGAAATTATCAAAGAATCACTGGAAAACTTTGGTCTGATGATTGAGGTTGAAAATCAGGAGACGGCAATGGAGATGATTAATTTGGTTGCACCGGAACACTTAGAACTTGCAGTCAAAAACCCATTTGAACTGCTGCCAGCAGTCGAAAATGCAGGTTCAATCTTTTTAGGAGAGTATACTCCTGAGCCAATTGGCGATTATTATGCAGGACCAAACCATGTGCTGCCGACAAATTCTACAGCCAGATTCTTTTCACCCTTATCTGTGAGAGATTTTGTTAAGTACTCAGGCTTTATTCACTACAGCAAACAGGCCCTTAAAGAAGCTAGTGATGATGTGATTTGTCTGGCAGAAGGCGAAGGGCTTGACGCTCATGCTAACTCTGTCAGAATTAGAAAAGAAAATTAAACGATTATAATATAGAATTTTAGTTATTAAAAGATTTATTAAAAGCTGAAGGAGGAAATAATGAGCAGTAATAATTTTAATAAAAAAGAGCAAAACTTAAAAGAACTGCTGAGACCAGAAGTTAAAGCGATTTCTCCTTACTATGGGGAAGAAGAAAACTTTGAAGTTGAAATCAATCTCTCAGGTAATGAATCTCCATTTGATCTGCCACAGGAAATTAAAACTAAATTTAAGAGCGAATTTGATGAGCATGATATAAACCGCTATCCGGAAATTTACTCGGAGCGTTTGCATCAGACCCTAGCTGATTATCTAAGCAGCGAATTGAATAAAAAAGTTAAGACAGAAGAAGTTATAGCAGGTAATGGTTCAGATGAAATTCTTGATATGCTGATCAGAACTTTTGTTGAACCCGGAGATTTTGTACTTTCACAAGCGCCAACTTTTTCGATGTATAAATATTTTACTAAATTAAACGGTGGTCAATATGAAGAAATTTCATTAGATGAAGAATTTAATTTTAAGAAACTTAAAGCTAAAATAGATAAATTGAAACCCAAACTAATTTTTCTCTGTTCTCCAAATAATCCGACTGGGGAAATTATTGAACGTGAGCTGATTTTAAAGCTGGCTGATTATTTTGCTGGGCCAGTGATAGTAGATGAGGCCTATGCAGATTTTAGTGAGATTGATCTAATGCCTGATATTAAAGACTATCCTAATTTAGCAGTGACTAGAACTTTCTCTAAGGCTTTTGGGCTGGCCGGTATTCGTTTTGGTTATTTGTATGGGAATCAAGTTTTAGTTGAAGAGTTAAAAAAAGTATTAAAACCATATAATTTAAACTCTTTAACTGATATGCTGGCTTGTTTAATACTCGATAATGATGATATTATAAAAGAAAGAATTGAATTTATTAAAAAAGAACGGCAGAAGCTTTATCAAAATTTGAATCAGTATCAAAACTGGCAGCTTTATCCTTCGATGGCCAATTTTATTTACATAGAAGGTGAAAAGACTTTAGAATTTAAAAAGATTTTGAATCAGCGAAAAATTAAGATCAGATCTTATGATACTGAGCCGGCAGCAATTAGAATTACTGTCGGCAGTCAAGAAGAAAATGAGGCTGTCTTAGAAGCTTTTGCAGAATTTAAAGAGCAAAATTAGGAGTGGTTTATAATGAGTAGAGATCGAGTAGCAGTAGAGCAGCGCAAAACTAAGGAAACGGAAATTATTGCAAGTGTAAACTTAGATGGAGAAGGTAGGAGTGAAATTAAAACTGGAATTGGATTTTTTGATCATATGCTGGAGCAGATTGCCCGGCACGGTAATATTGATCTGGAGCTTTCTGTTAAAGGAGATCTCCATATTGATACTCACCACAGTATAGAAGATACCGGTATTGCTTTAGGTAAAGCTTTTGCTAAGGCTCTGGGCAACAAAAAAGGAATTACTCGTTTCAGCAGCGCTCTAGTTCCGCTCGATGAAACACTGGTGAGGGCAGTTGTAGATATCAGCGGTCGTCCGTATTTATATACTGAGCTTCCATTTACAAGAGAAATAGTTGGAGATTTTCCTTCGGAAATGGTAGTTGAATTTATGCGGGCCTTTGCTTTTAATGCAGGGATTACACTTCATTTAGAGATACTGCACGGAGAAAACTGCCACCATCAGATTGAGGCTGTTTTTAAAGCTCTAGCTAGAGCACTGAAATCTGCAGTTAAAATTGAGTCAGATAAAATACCTTCAACAAAGGGTGTGCTTTAAATGATTGCTATTATAGATTATGGAGCCGGAAATTTAAACAGCATTCAAAAAGCTCTTGAATTTGTGGGGGAAGAAACAGTTATTTTAGAAGAAGCTAAAAATGCAGATCTAGATAAATATGCAGGTCTGGTTTTACCCGGAGTAGGTGCTTTTCCGGGCGCAATGAAAAGATTAAAAGAAAATAATTTTGTTGATTTTATAGAAAAATTTGTAGCCACAGGTAGACCATTTTTAGGGGTCTGCCTGGGAATGCAGCTCTTATTTGAGTGGGGGTTTGAAGATCAAAAAACAGCTGGTCTCAGTCTGCTCAAAGGAAATGTTATCAAAATGGAGACGGACTATAAGATTCCACATATGGGCTGGAATCAGCTGGAAATAATTAAAAATGATCCATTATTTAAAGGCCTGCCCGAAAATCCTCATTTTTATTTTGTTCATTCCTATCAGTTAGCTGAAGTTACAGATGAGGTGCTGGCCACAGTTGGATATGGAACTACTGTTCCAGCAGTTATTAAAAAAGATAATGTTATCGCTTTTCAGTTTCATCCTGAAAAAAGCGGAGATAATGGAATTAAACTTTTAGAGAATTTTAGGGAGCTGTTATAGATGATAGTATTACCGGCAATTGATTTAAAAGCAGGTGAGGTGGTTAGGTTGAAGCAGGGAGATTTTGATCGCAAAACTGTTTACAGCCAGAATCCACTTCAGATTGCAGAGGACTTTGCAGCTAAAGGAGCAGAGTGGCTTCATTTAGTTGATTTAGATGGTGCTTCTGCAGGTAAAAGCAAAAACTTTAATGTAATCAAAAAAATTGCAGCAGAGACTGAGCTCAAGATTCAGACCGGTGGCGGAATCCGCAAAAAAGAGGATGTCAAACGCCTGCTTGATCTGGGAGTAAAAAGAGCAATTATTGGCACTTTGGCAGTTAAAGATCCTGATACTCTGTCAGAAATAATTGAAGAATTTGGAGCAGAAAGTATTTTAGTAAGCATAGATGCTCGAGATGGTAAAGTTGCAACTTCAGGCTGGCTGGAAGCAAGTGAAAAAGACATGCTTGCTTTTGCTAAAGAAATGGAAGCTCTGGGGGTCAGATATATATTATATACTGATATAGGTCGTGACGGTATGCTCAGCGGACCAGATTTTGTAGGTTTAAAAAAATTAAAAGAAGAAACTGATTTAAATATAATTGCTTCAGGTGGAATCAGTTCCAATCAGGATTTATATGATTTAGCAGCAGCAGATTTTTATGGAGCAATTACAGGCCAAGCCATTTACCAGAATAAAGTAGATTTAGAAGAAGTTTTAACAAAGCTGGGTGAAAAAAATGCTTAAAAAAAGAATTATCCCCTGTTTGGATATCAAAGATGGCAGGGTGGTTAAAGGTGTAAATTTTGTTGAGTTAAGAGATGCTGGTGATCCGGTAGAATCTGCTAAAGAATATAACGAATTAGGTGCAGATGAGCTTGTTTTTCTAGATATTACCGCAACCAAGGAAAAGCGTAAAACACTGGCTAAGTTGGTTGAAAAGGTTGCGGCCCAAGTTTTTATTCCGCTGACAGTTGGTGGTGGAATCAGAACAGTAGAAGATATGCAGTTTATTTTAAGAGCAGGAGCTGATAAGGTTTCAATAAATTCTGCTGCAGTCAAAAATCCAGATCTGGTTCGCGAAGGTGCACTTAAATTTGGTTCACAGTGCATTGTCGGAGCAGTTGATGCAGCTAAAAGAGATTCTGGTGAGGGCTGGGAAATTTTTGTTCATGGCGGTAGTAAAGAAACCGGAATTGATTTAATTGAATGGGTCAAAGAGCTGGAAGAGCTGGGGGCAGGCGAAATTCTGTTAACCAGTATTAATTCTGATGGTACTAAAGATGGTTTTGATCTGGAAATGTTAAAAGCTGTGACAGATGCAGTTAATATTCCAGTGATTGCTTCTGGTGGTGCCGGCAGTATTCAGCATTTTATTGATGTATTTAAGAAAACAGGAGCCGATGCAGCATTAGCAGCTTCCATTTTTCACTTTGGAGAAATTGCTATCAGGGATGTCAAATCTGAGCTGGCGAAAGCAGAAATACCGGTTAGAATTGAAAAAAGATAGTAATTTAGTGTTTATAAAATTTTAAATTAATAAAGTAGATTTAAATAGAGTTTAAGAATTTTAATGTAGAAAGGATAGGTGGTTGAGTGTTAGAAGTTATTAAAAACTTAGAAGAGATTGATTTCAAATATAATGAGCAGGGATTAATGCCTGCTGTTGTTCAGGATTATCAGACTAAAGATGTGCTGATGGTGGCTTATGTTAATGAAGAGTCACTTAATTTGAGTTTAGAAAAGAGAGAAACAGTATTTTACAGCCGTTCCCGCCAGGAGTTATGGCATAAGGGTGAAACTTCCGGTAATACTCAGGAAATTAAAGAGATTTATTACGACTGTGATCAGGATACAATTTTATTTATGGTTGATCCGGCCGGACCGGCCTGCCATACAGGCAAAAATTCCTGTTTTTATCGCAAAATTGCAGAAGAAACTGAGGCCAAGGCTGAAAAGATGATGGAAATGCAGCAGGAAGCTCAAAATATAGAAGTAGATTTTGAAACAAAAAAAGTAGTAGATTTTCTTTATGATTTAATTTTAAGCCGTAGGGACGAGATGCCGGAGGATTCTTATACAACTTATCTTTTTGAAGAGGGTATAGATAAAATTCTAAAGAAAGTTGGTGAAGAATCAGCAGAAGTTATTATTGCTTCTAAAAATGATCCGGATCAAGAATTGGTTTATGAAACAGCCGATTTAGTTTATCATATGCTGGTTTTACTGGCTGCAAGAGGAATCGAGCCTGACCAGATAAGAGAAGAACTTAAAAAGAGACATAAATAAATATATATTTTTAAGTACTAGGATCTAAAT
>JBNJFG010000031.1:0-23920 GCA_051746665.1 Bacillota bacterium | reverse complement strand
CAGGCATATGACTTAGATAGTGGAAATCAAAATATTAAAGATTATATTATGGAATGTGAAAATAATCAATCCACTTCTAAATTCTTTAATTTAGATAAGTTAGATTTAAGCCGCTTTAATTTAAATAAACTTAAAATAAGCAAATATAAAAAAGAATTAACAGCACTGATTACAGCCTTGTTGGCAGTCTTTTTAATCTTTATTTTAAGTAATGGTCAGCCGCTTGAGTTAATTGAAAGAACTGAAGTAGCTGATAACACTACTCAAAATGAAGCAGCAAACTCTGGTGCTGATGAAAACAACACTCAAGCTCAAAACGATAAAGCAAATAATTCAGCAGCTGAAAAGCCTGAAAACAATTTAAATCAATTAGGCCTAGACTTAAATATAATGGAATATCAGGGGCTAAGTAATTTAGTTTCTTTAGATTTAATTAGAAATATTAAAAATAAAGAATCAGAAAAAAAACAAGCCGAAGTTTTTGAACAATATTTTGATGAAGAAAGAGAACAGGAACTTTTTAATCTCGGTTTGCAGAGCTTTAGAAATCAAAGATATGAAGAAGCAGGAATTATTTTTAAGCAGCTTTATCAATTATCAGAAGCTGAATATCTAAAAAGAGAAAGTCTCTACCTTTTAGCAAGAGGCAGTCAGTTAGATGATGATTTTGAAGCAGCAGAAAAATACTATCGTCTTTATATAGATAATTATCCTGACACAAACTATTATGAAGAAGCCTTATACACCTTAGGTCTGCTTTTAGATGAACAGGGTAAGCTTGTAGAAGCTAAAGAAGTACTACAGGAACTAAGAAGAGAAAAACCATACAGTTCTTATAACAATTCTAAAGTTTATGATATTTTAAATAAAGATAGTTAAGGGGCTGCAGCTTATGCTAAATAATTTAACTTTAAAAATTGATAATTATCCTTCCCGCAAAGCACTTAATTTTTATAACCTGGCTGATAGAGCTAAGGCCACCGCTGATCAGGGAAGTAAAACTGCAGCTGAGGCGACAGCTTTTTATGCAGCAAGCGGAGATAAATTGGCTGATTTCGAAAATTACAAAATATCTGATCTCGGTTCAGAAATTATGTATAATGCAGAAAGAGAATTAACTTTGGCCTATAAACCGGGGCCAGAAATAGATTTTAAAGCTTAAACTTTAGGGGGCAATAAAATTGGAGCTAATGACAAGAGATTTTGGCAAGATAGAAATTGAAGAAGATCAAATAATATATTTTAAAAATGGGCTGCCCGGTTTTGAAACCGCTAAAGAATTTGTGCTGCTGCCTTTTGCAGATGATTCACCCTTTATAATTATGCAGTCACTCAGCAATCAGGAACTGGCATTTATAACTGTCGAGCCAGGTAATTTAATTGCTGATTATGAATTTGAAATAAGTGATCAAAGGGAAAAAGAACTGGAAATTAAATCAATAGAAGATATTTTAGTATTAAATATTATCACTTTAAAAGATCAATTAGAAGCTATAACAGCCAACCTATCTGCTCCAATTATCATCAACTTAAAAGAAAAGTTAGGCGGCCAGATTATTTTAGACAATCATAATTTTAGTGTGCGCTACCCAATTTTTGCCGAGCAGCAGGCAGCAAGCTCTGCTCAAAAAGATGAGGTGTCAGAATAATGCTGGTTTTAACAAGGAAAATAGATGAAAAAATAATTATTGGTCAGGATATAGAAATCACAGTTGTCGGTATCGACAATGGTAGTGTACAGCTGGGAATAAGTGCACCCAAAAGAATAGAAATATTACGCAAAGAATTATTAGAAGACGTTAAAAAAGAAAATCGAGCAGCTGCTGAAAATAAGGATCTATTAGAAAAGCTGCAGCAGATAAAATTTAACAAAGAATAAATGCTTAAAGGAGGCGCTCATGATGATTAAAAATCGCGCAGAACAGTATAAGAAAACCCAGATTAACACATCAAGTCCCGGCAAATTATTATTAATGCTTTATCAGGGAGCAATAAAATTTTCTAAACTGGCAATTCAAAACATAGAAGCTGATCAGATAGAGGCTAGCCATAAAAATATAATTAAAGTACAAAATATTATTTTAGAGCTGAAATCAACTCTGGATAAAGAAAAAGGTGGTCAGCTGGCAGACCAATTAGAAAAACTCTATGATTTTATCTATCAGGAACTGCTGCAGGCTAATTTAAAAAAAGACATTAAACATCTTAATAATATAATTCCTCTCTTAGAGGAACTTTATACTGCCTATAAAGAAATAGTTTTAAATCAAAAATCACCTGAGCTGAAAAAGGTGAATCTTGGAGGCTAAAATGAGTACTTTACTTGACTTATATCAATTACTTAAGCAAAAAGTAGTAAAAGAAAAAGATTTAATTGAAGCAGAAGCTTTTGAGAAATTAGAGCTTTTATTAAAAGAAAAAAATGAGATAATTAAAAAAATAGATAAAATTACTCTAAAAAGCTCTGAGCAGAGCGAGCATTCCGAAAAAAATGAGGAATCTGCCAATCAGAAAATAAAAGAAATTTTAGCTGCTGCTTTAAAAGCTCAGGCGCAAAACATTGAACTGATCTCCCAAAAAAAAGGAGACACTAAAACTAAAATTTTAGAACTTTACAGCCGTCAGAAAAGCATTAGAGGATATCACAATCCCGGCCAGCAGGAAGCAAAGTTTTTTGATGAGCAGAGCTAGAAAAAATTTGAACTTTTTAGAAATTTAAGATATTATTAACTACATTATGAGGGGGGATTTTTTTGCAGGAGAATGAATATCTAAAAATCTTTTTTGCAGAGGCGAAGGAATACATTGAGGTTTTAAATAATGGAATTTTAACATTAGAAAACAATCCTGAAGATAAAGAAACTATCGATGCCATCTTTAGAGCAGCTCACTCACTTAAAGGAATGGCAGCTGCTATGGGATTTGAAAAATTAACAGAACTAACTCACAAACTGGAAAACAGTCTGGATAAGATTCGAGAAGGTAAGGTTAAAGTAAAAACAAAATTTATTGACCTTCTTTTTCAGGCCTTAGATAATATTCAATATCTGGTTAAAGCAGTAGAAGAAAATAATGGTGAAGAGCCGGAAAACTTTGATCTAGAGGCTTTAATTACCGAACTTAATGCTTATACTGAAGAAAATGATTTTGAAGAAAGTGAAGCAGAGGCAGCTGAAGCAGCCAAAACTTCTGAAAATATTGGAGAATTTTTAACAGAGGCTGAAAAAGAAGAACTTTTAGCAAGAAAAAAAGACAAGGAAAAAGTTTATCATTTAAAAGCTGAGGTTGTTAACGAAGAATTCAAATCAGTTAGAGCTTTTATGCTTTTAAAGAAGTTAGACGAAATCGGTCAGCTCTTTAAATCAGAGCCAGCGAGAAATAAGATTGAAAATTCTGAGGCAGAGATTGATGAATTAAATATAATTGCCTTAAGCTGGTTGGAAAAAGAAGAATTTAAAACAGAGATAGAAGCTCAAAGCAGTATTCAATTAATCAGTTTAGATGAACTTGAGAGTTCAGAAATAAAAGTAGATACTGAAAAAGAAAGCAAAGCAAGTACTGTTCAAAAAAAGACTGTTGGCAGTTTTAACAGCAGCTCTACAGTTCGAGTAGATATCAGTAAACTTGATACTTTAATGAATATGGTGGGAGAGCTTTTAATTAACAAAAGCAGATTAGAATCACTTGATATTAAAAAAACAAAATTTAAAGAAATTATGCCTCAGCTTGATCGGGTAACTATGGATTTACATCATATTGTGATGCAGATTAGAATGGTACCGGTGGGGGTAATGTTCAGCCGTTTTCCCAGGATGATGAGAGATCTTTCGAATAAGATGAATAAGGAAATTGATTTTGTGATGTCAGGCCAGGAAACAGAACTTGACCGCTCAATCATTGATGAATTAGCAGATCCTTTAACTCATTTACTTAGAAATGCTATTGATCATGGTATAGAAAAACCGGCTGAAAGAAAAGCTGCTGGTAAAGATGAAAAAGGTAAAGTTGAACTTTTAGCTTATCAAAAAGGTAGTGAAATCATCATTGAGGTTAAGGATGATGGTGCCGGTATCAAAGCGGCAGCGATTGCTAAAAAAGCAGTTGATAAAGGAATTATCGAGGCAGAAGAAGTAGAGCAGCTTGAAAGAAGAGATATTTTGGACTTTGTTTTTCACCCAGGCTTTAGTACTGCTCAAGAGATAACAGATGTTTCAGGTAGAGGTGTGGGTATGGATATTGTCCGCAGCACTGTTAAAAAACTTGATGGTCAGATAAGTATTGAGTCCGAACCAGGTGAGGGCAGCACTTTCAAAATTACTTTACCATTAACCTTAGCTATTTCGCAGGCACTGATGGTTAAAATAATTGGTGATATTTTTGCAATTCCTTTAAGTGCAGTCAGTGAAACTCTAACAATTGAGACTGAAAATATCAAAAAAATTAGAGGTAAAGATGTAATTGTCTTAAGAGAAACCACGATTCCTATTGTTTCGGCAGCTTCAATTTTTGGTACTGAAGCTCAACGCAGCTTTAAAAATTCCAAAAAAGATCTATCAGTTGTTATTTTAAAAAGCGGTGAGCGAAAAGTAGGTTTAGTTGTAGATCAACTCTTAAATCAGCAGGAAATTGTAATTAAGTCTCTGGGTAAATATCTGCAGGATACAAGATATATCAGCGGGGCTACAATTATTGGTGATGGTGATGTCGCTCTAATTATTGATGTGCGAGATGTTGTAAGTAGATAATCTAATAAAGAGGTGAAAAAATGTCCTTAGATAAAGAAAATTCGATTTCAATGGCTGCTCAGGATAACAAATCTGATTTAAATCAATATGTAGTCTTTAATATAGATGCTGAACAATATGGTATTAAAATCGATAAGACAAGAGAAATTATAAAAGAAACTAAAATAACTAAAGTACCTAATACTGCTGAACATGTAATTGGAGTAATTAATCTCAGAGGTATAATTGTTCCCGTAATTGAATTAAGCAGACGTTTTGGTATTGAAGATGATATCAATGAACATTTATTTTCTGATGCTGAACAGCGGATTATAACTGTAGAAAGTGAAGGTCAGCTTTTAGGAATTCAAGTTGATCATATTGAAGGTATAGTCTGGGTTGAGGAAGAAAAGATTGCTCCTCCTCCTGAATTAGAAAAGGGAATTAGAGAAGATTATTTAAGAGGCGTTTGTGCCAGAGATGATAATCCACTACTAATTCTGCTTGATTTAGAAAAAACACTTTTTGCTTAAACTAGAAACTTAAAATGTGGAAGGAGTTGTTTTGTAGATGAATGATAGTAGTAATAAAAAGCAGCAGGAAAAATATATAATATTTACACTTGCTGGAAAACAATTTGGAGTCAATATCAAACAGACTCGAGAAATTTTATCAAGCAAGGAATTGACTTTAGTACCTGAAAGTCCTGATTATATTGCTGGTTTAATTGATTTGAGGGGAATGGTTGTTCCTGTAATAGATTTAGAGCTTAGATTAAATATAACTAAAGAAGTTAATTCCCAGTCAGAAAACAAAGGTGTTATTATTATAGTTGAGTTAAATGATCTAACAGCAGGGATGATGGTTGAAGAAGTAAAAGAAATTAAAGAACTGCATCAAGAAGAAATTGCTGAACTTCCTAAACTTGCTCAAAAGATAGATCGTAAATACATAGCAGGTGTTGGTCGAACAGAAGGATCAGAATTATTAATGCTGCTCGATTTAAAGCAGGTCTTAAGTTCAGATGAAATGGATCAACTGAAGCAGTTAGATGAAAATATTGTCAGTTAATAAAGGGGAACTTTATGAATTTAGATAAAGAAAAAAAAGATATTTTAAAAGAAATAGCTAATATTGGTGCGGGAAATGCAGCAACAGCTTTTTCTACCATGGTCGATCAGGAAACAAAAATAACAGTTCCAAGAATTGAACTGATGCCGATAGATGAGCTGCCAGAAATAACAGGAAACCAAGAAGATTATATTGCCTGTACACTAATTAACTTTGATGGAGAAATTTCAGGTAAGATACTTTTGGTTTTAGAGATGGAAAATGTGGAAAAAATTCTTCACCTTTTATTTGGAGAAGGCGAACTTCCCGAATCTGAAATTCAAAAATCAGCTTTAAGAGAGCTCGGCAATATATTAAGTGGTGCTTACTTAAAAGCAATAAACATTTTTAGTGATTTGAATTTAAGTCAGGGATTACCTGCAGTGGCATATGATATGGCAGGTGCTGTACTCAGCAGTTCCGTTATAGACTACAGCCAGAGCGGAGATGAAATTATTTTGTTGGAAACAGAATTTATTATATCGGAAAAGAAATTGGAATTATATTACTTTTTTATTCCCGAAGAAAAATCGATAGATATTCTATTCCAGCATTTAATGGGTGATAGCCTTGCTTAGTTTAGAAAACAAAAAGGAAGCAAAAAAAACAATAGTTAAAATGGCTGATTGGGCAGTTGAGCAGGAAGATGCTTTACTAGTTATTTTGGGTTTAGGTTCCTGTGTGGGGGTTGCTCTCTATGATGAATTTACCAAAATAGGAGGCCTGGCTCATGTAATGCTGCCTGAAAGCAAAGGGAAAAATAAAATAGAAAGTAAATATGCTGATACTGCTATTCCCTTTCTTTTAGATAAAATGATAAAAAAAGGTGCTAGAAGGCAGAGGCTGAAAGCAAAACTAGTCGGGGGAGCCGGGATGTTTAAAACAGAAGCCGGTCAGTCGGTAATGCAGATTGGGCAGAAAAATATTGAAGCAGTAAAAAGAGTACTAAAAGAAGAAAGAATAAAGATAGTTGGCTCTGATTTAGCAAAAGATTATGGACGCTCAATGTATTTTCATCTCATTGATGGCAGGATTAGAGTAAGTGCTTTTAATAAAGGAAATATAACATTATAAAGTAAAAATAAAAAATTTCTCTTGTAAATGAAATATATATTTGTTATTATAATTAATAGCAGTATAAATACTTGCTAGGAGGTAAACCTTATATGAATAGTGTTTTAATAGTAGATGATGCTGCTTTTATGCGCTTGAATTTGAAAAATATTTTAAAAGATAATTATGAAGTTGTCGGAGAAGCAGAAAATGGTAAGGAAGCTGTAGAACTTTATCAGGAAGTAAAGCCAGATATTGTGACTATGGATATTACGATGCCGATTATGGATGGATTAGAAGCTATAAAAGCAATTCAAGATATTGACCCATCTGCAAAAATTGTAGTTTGTAGTGCAATGGGACAGCAAAAAATTGTTATTCAAGCAATTGAGCTGGGAGCAAAAGACTTTATTGTCAAGCCATTTAAAAAAGACAGAGTAATGGAATCTTTAGGGAAATTAATATAGTTTATTTTAAATAAATATTGGCAAAATTGTCGAAAGATAATGACGCAAAACTATGGGTCTAAAAACAAAATTATTGTTATGACTGCCAGGTTGCATATTATTAAAAATAATATTGGTCTTAAAGATAGTAGAAAACTACTACATAATTTCATGCAATATTTTTTTAATGAGTTGTCATGCGGTCTTTAGTCAATCTAAAGGCCCATTTTTATATTTAAATTTCAATTCAGGAGGTGGCAGAGTGAATAACTATTTATCAATTATTAGTGGTGCTTTAGATGGTGCAGTCAAAAGAGGAGAATTAATTTCTAATAATTTAGCAAATATTGGGACACCTAACTATAAAAGGCAGGATAGTAATTTTAAATCAATGCTCAATCAACAAATCAATGCTGATCAAAATAAAAACATTTCCTTAAGTACTACCACCCAAAAACATATTCCCTTTCGCAAGGAATATTCTAATCAAAACACTGCTGTTTCAAATAATGATAAAAGCTACCGGAATGATCAAAATAACGTAGATATTGATTTTGAAATGGCGGAAATGGCTAAAAACAGTATATATTATAATGTAATGACCCGTCGTGCGGCAGGTCATTTTTCGACTTTAAATCAGGTTATTAGTCAGGGAGGTAAATAAAAATGTTTAAGGGAATTGATATAAGTGCTTCTGGATTAACAGCGCAGAGATTGAGAATGGACCTTATTTCGGGAAATATAGCTAATTCAGAAACCACTCGTGATGAAGATGGAAACACTTACCGCAGAAAAGTCGCTGTGTTCAGAGAAAGATTTTCTCAGGAATTTGAGAGTTTGAACTCCGGCCAAAATAGCGGAGCAAATGCAGGTGTTGAAGTAAGTTCAATTGAAGAAGATCCTTCCCCCTTTAAGTTGGAATACCGTCCTGACCATCCAGATGCAGATGAGAATGGATATCTGGAGCTGCCAAATGTCAGCGTAATGACCGAAATGGTAAATATGATTGATGCCAGCCGAAGTTATGAAGCGAATGTTCAGGCAATTTCAAATTATAAGAGTATGGCCAATAGTGCCCTAAATATTAGTACCTAAGCTTAAAACGAGGTGAGAAAATGATAAATATTAATCCGATCAATATAGCTAGTAATTTTAAACTTGATCAAGGTTCTGAAGAGATAGAAGAGCCTAACAAAGAAAATTTTTCCAAATATTTTAATGACAAATTAAAAGAGGTCAATCAATTGCAGAAAGATTCGCAAAAGATGACTGCTGATTTTGCTGTTGGTAAAACAGATAATATTCATCAAGTTATGATCTCAGCTGAAAAAGCCAAAATAGCAGTTAACTTAACTACAGCAGTACAGTCAAAAGCAATTGATGCCTATAAGGAAATTATGAGGCTGCAGGTTTAATTTAATAAATTTTTAATTCATTTTAATTTTTGACTTATTTTAAAAATTAATTTTAGTAAGTAATAATGCAGAAAGAGGTTTTATAATGGCAGAGATGTTTGCAAAGTATAAGGAAGAACTCAGCACTTTATGGGAAAAACTAAATAAAAAGACTCAGCTCTTAATTATTGTGCTGACAGTTTTAATGTCCTTAGCTTTTGCTTATTTAATTTTTAGTGGAAGTTCTGTTAACTATCAGCCGCTTTATGCTGATTTAAGCACCTCTGATTCAGCTGCA
Organism: Bacillota bacterium; assembly: GCA_051746665.1. GTDB lineage: Bacteria > Bacillota > Halanaerobiia > Halanaerobiales > Halanaerobiaceae > Halanaerobium. Next base: position 14,895 of record JBNJFG010000031.1, on the reverse strand, counting down.
ATAGCTGCCCAGTTGGACGAAAATAATGTCGACTACAAATTGGGAGGCCAGGGCAATACTATTTTAGTGCCAGAATCTGAAATTTACAAACTTCGGCTCGATTTAGCTGCTGATGGTTTACCTGATCAGGGAATAGTCGGCTTTGAAATTTTCGATGAAAGTGATTTTGGAACAACAGAATTTGAAAGAAAAGTTAATTATTATAGAGCGCTTGGAGGAGAATTAGGGCGCTCAGTTCAGTCTATATCAGGTATTAGTTATTCAAAAGTACAGATAACACCACCCCAGGAAAGCCTCTTTCTTTCTGAAGAAAAATCTGCAACAGCATCAGTGCTGGTAGAACTTGAACCCGGTTTTAGAATGAACCAGAACCAGATTGAAGCTATTCGGAATCTTGTTTCGAGTGGAGTTCAAAATCTTCCCTTGTCTGAGGTTACAATTGTAGATACAAATGGTAATCTGCTTTCTAATAATAATTCTGATCTTAATCAGGGAATTGATCCCCAGAATTTTGTTCTTCAAAAAGAATTTGAGCAATCACTGAAAAATGATCTAAGTTCACTTTTAAGCAGAGTTTTAGGACCTAATAACTTTGCTGTAGAAATTTATGCTAATTTAAATTTTGATCAAAGACAGGCGGAAAGCAAAACATATACCCCGGTTGTAGATGAAAATGGAATTGTAAGAAGTGAGGAAATTAGTAGTGAAAGCCAGGAAGGTTCTCAGGGGGCTGGTGGAGTCCCGGGGACTGACGCTAATATACCGCAGTATCAGGCTGAAGGAAATAATGAAAGTTCGAGCTATGAAAATGAAAATAGAATAACTAATTATGAAATAAATGAAAGAATTGAACAGCATATATACGCTCCCGGTAATGTTGAAAGACTTTCTGTTTCAGTAATGGTCGACCAATCTACTGATGAAGAGACAATTGCTCAAATCAGATCAGCTGTTGCAGCTGCTATTGGTTATGATCAGGAACGTGGAGATTTGCTAAATGTTACTGCAATAAATTTTGATAATTCACTACAAGAAGAAGCTCAGGCCGCAAGAGAAAATATTGCAGCTGAAGAAAGACGTAGAATGTATATCTACGCTGCTTTAATCATTTTTGTTTTAATTGTTAGTGCAGCGTTAATTATTTATTTATACAGACGCCGGCAGGGCCAGGTGGCAACAGGTGGAAACATTGATTTATCAGTTGAAGATGATGAAGAGGAAATGTCTCTATTTGAGCCAAACCAGGAGCAGAAAAAAGATGCTCATATGAAACGCGAATTAGAACAAATGATTCATTCAGATCCAGAAAATGCTGCAAAGTTATTACGCAGTTGGCTAATGGATGAATAAAATTGAAAGGAAATTCTTATGAGAGATGAACTTACAGGTAAAGAAAAAGCGGCAATTTTACTGATTTCTCTGGGGCCAGAAGTTTCTTCTGATGTCTTTAAACATTTAGATGATGAAGAGGTTGAAAAACTGACTCTTGAAATTGCCAATCAAAATAAAATAGATCCCGGCTTAAAAAAACAAATTCAGCAGGAATTTATACAACTGCAGCAGGCAAATGACTATATTAATTCTGGTGGTATTAATTATGCTAAAAAGATTTTAGAAAAATCATTTGGGCCTGATAAAACCAAAAGAATTATTAACCGTCTGACTGCAACTCTACAGGTAAGGCCATTTGATTCTATCCGCAAATCTGATCCATCCCAGCTCTTAAATTTTATTCAGGGTGAGCATCCACAAACCATTGCCTTGATTTTGGCTTATGTTAATGCTGAGCAGGCTTCACAGGTTTTATCTATGCTGCCAACAGATGTTCAAAGCAAGGTTGCAAAAAGAATTGCGGTTATGGATAGAATCTCACCTGAAATAATTAAAGAAGTAGAAGCAGTGCTGGAGAAAAAATTATCAGCTGTAGCAAGTAATGAATATGCTAGTGCGGGAGGTATTCAGGCTATAGTTGATGTTTTAAATCAAGTTGATCGAGGAACTGAAAAAAATATTCTTGATAAATTAGAAGAAGATGACCCAGAACTAGTTGAAGAAATTAAAAAGAGAATGTTTGTCTTTGAAGATACAGTACTTCTTACTGATAGAGCAGTGCAGCTGGTGCTGCGTCAGGTAGAAACACATGATTTAGCTCTTGCTTTGAAAACTGCCAGTGAAGAAGTTGAAAATATCATTAAAGGTAATATGTCACAAAGAGCCGCAGAAATGCTGGAAGAAGATATGGAATTTATGGGTCCTGTCCGAATTAGAGAGGTGGAAGATGCTCAGCAAAGAATTGTTAATATTATTAGAGAATTAGAAGAAAGTGGAGAAATTGTAATTGCCCGTGGTGGGGAGGGTGAAGTAATTGTCTAAAATTATTAAGGCTTCTCAAGTAATTGGTAAATACAAAGTAAAAAATAATAATAATACCCTTTCTATAAAATCTTTAAAAGAAGAATCAAAAAAAACAGGTCAATTTGCAGCTGGAAATAATAAAAAAAACAAAAAACAAAATTATAGTTCAGATAGTTCTAAAAAAGCACATTTAATTATTGAAAGAGAAAAAGCCGAAAAAGAGGCTGATCTAATTATTGCTAAGGCTGAACACAAAGCTGCTGAAATAATAAAAGCTGCTGAAAAAGAAAAAAATAAAATCGAAGCCGAAAAAGAGGAAATTTTTTCTAAAATTAAAAATGAAGCAGAGGCCGAAGCATTTAAAGAAGCTCAGAAAAAAACAGATAAAGCTTTAGAAGAACTGCTTTTAACTGCAGAATCTTTTCAGGAAGAACTGAGCAGACAAAAAATTGGAGTTAAAAAAGATATAGTTAGATTATCAGTTAAAATCGCGAGTATAATTATAGATGTAAAGCTGGAACAGCAGCCCGAAATTATTAATAATATAATCAGTGATATTTTATCAGAGATTGATGAGAGCCACAAAAATATAATCGTCAGAATTAATCCAGATCTAATGCCTTATCTAGAAAACAATAATCTCTATTCTCGATTAAAAGAAAAAAATCTTGAATTTAAAGCTGACTGTGACCTGAGAAAAGGTGACTGTATTGTCGAATCTAATCTTGGCGGTAAAGAAGGCAGTATAGCTCATAAAATTGAATTAATAAAAGAAGAACTATTAAAAGAGGTTGAGGCTAATGTTTGATCTGCAGTTAGATAAGCTCGAAGCAAAACTTAATAAGATGGACACAACACGCAACTTTGGCCATATTAACCGAGTTATTGGTCTGGTTATCGAATCAATTGGCCCTCAGGCCTCAATTGGCGAACTTTGTCTAATTAAAGGTGGCAAAGGTGATATTCAGGCTGAGGTTGTTGGTTTTGATGATAATAAGATCTTAATGATGCCTATCGGTGAGATGGAAGGTATAAAACCTGGTGCGAAAGTTATTGCTACAGGTGAAAAACTAAAAATTAAAGTTGGAGAACATCTTTTAGGGAAAATAATAGATGGTAGTGGAAACATTCTTAATGGAGGTAACATAAACAGTGGTACAGCAGTCGAAGTAAATAGGCGTCCACCTAATCCCTTAAGCAGGGAGAGAATTAAAGAGCCTCTTTCTTTAGGAGTGAGATGTATTGATGGTTTTTTAACCTGTGGTAAAGGTCAAAGACTTGGTATTTTTGCTGGTAGTGGTGTTGGTAAATCTACACTGCTTGGAATGGCAGCCAGAAATACTAATGCTGACATTAATGTGATTGCTCTGGTTGGAGAAAGAGGGCGTGAAGTTAGAGATTTTATTGAAAAAGATCTCGGTGAAGAAGGCCTGAAAAGATCGATTGTGGTAGTTGCTACTTCTGATCAACCGGCATTACTCAGGGTTAAAGCTGCTAATATTGCTACTGCAATTGCCGAACATTTTAGAGATCAAAGTGAAGATGTACTGCTGATGATGGATTCAGTTACCAGAGTTGCAATGGCCTTAAGAGAAGTTGGGCTGGCAATTGGCGAACCACCTGCTACAAGAGGTTATCCACCTTCTGTATTTGCAGAACTTCCCAAGCTGCTCGAAAGAACAGGAACTAATGATGTTGGTTCTATTACAGCTCTTTACACAGTTTTAGTAGAAGGTGATGACTTTAACGAACCAGTTTCTGATACAGTTCGTGGTATACTTGATGGCCATATTTCACTTTCTAGAGAACTTGCTGAATCAGGTCATTATCCTGCAGTTGATGTCTTGAGCAGTGTGAGTAGAATTATGAATGACCTGGTAGAAAAAGATCATCTAAAAGCATCTGAAAAGATACAGCAGTGGCTGGCCACTTACAATCAATCTGAGGATTTAATCAATATTGGTGCTTATGAGAAAGGTTCAAATTCAGAGGTTGACAAAGCGATAGAAAAAATTGATGAGATCAATGCTTTTTTAAGACAGGGGATAGAAGAAAAAGCAAATTATCAGGATACTGTCAAACGTCTAAAAAATATTGCCTTAGGATAGGGTGAATTAGATGGCCAAATATAAATTTAAATTTGACAAGATTTTATCTCTGCGAAATAAAGAAGAAGAACAGGCAGAAAATAATTATCTTAATTTAAAAAAAGAACTGAGAGAAATTAATAATCAGCTGCAAGAACTTGAGCTTGAAAAAGAAGAAGTTTTTGCTGATTTAAGAAATAATGCTGAAAATATTAATTCTCATATTGAGCTTAGAAACTACTTAAAAAAATTAAGATCTCTAAAATTAGAGATTGAGCAGCAGAAAAAAGAAAAGGCTGAGGCAGTTGAAAAACAGTTTCAATATCTGATGGAAAAGAAAAAAGAAAGAAAAACCCTAGAAAAATTAAAAGAAAAAGCAAGTGCAAAATTCATCAAAGAATTTTTAGCATCAGAACAAAAAGAACTTGATGAATTAGGAATACACTACACTACAGGTGGTAGATAAAACCAATGAAAAAATTTATATATTTTTTAATATTATTTTTAGTACTTTTTTCTATGCTGAGCTGGTCGCTCGATGCCCTCGATGTAATTGATGTTAAAGCAGCTTTATATAATTTAGCCAGCAGAATCCCGGTTGTAAATAATTATCTTGTCAGTCGGGCAGAATTAGTTGAGCTGGAAAATGAAAATAAAGAGCTGCAGAATACGATTGATACTAAAGATACAGAAATTGCTGAACTAAAAAAAGAAATAGAAAATCTTGAAAGTCAAATTGAAGATCAAAAAGCAGTAATGGCTGAAATTCAAAATGATTATAATCAATTAGCTGACAGCAAAGAAAATAGAGAAGCTAAGCTTGAAAAAATTGCTGACATCTATCGCAGTATGGATTCCGATGCTGCAGCAGCTGTAATAATGCAGATGGATCAGGATCTAGCTTTAGAAATTTTATCAAGGCTTAAAGAAGACCAGGCGGCAGCTATACTCGAATCTTTATCACAGGAAAGAGCTGCTGAACTTTTTAGTCTTCTTAGTCAATAAATAAGTGAATAAAAAAATCATTGAAAGGGGGTGAGAAATTGAATAAAGGTGTTAGTTTAAATCAATATCATTTTAAAGCTCCGGCTAAAGAAAGCTCTAAAAACAATTCTTATCAAGCAGTAAAAGGTGAGCAGTCATTTGCAGAAAAAATGAAAGCTTTACAAAATAAGAGAAATGAAAAATCTCGTTCTGCTTCAAAGAATGAAAACCGAAAAGATAAATCTAAAAATCTGAGAAAAGAGCAAAAGCCAGAAAATAAAAAAGATAAGCTGGCTGAGGTCGAGCTGGATAAAAGTGATAAAGATTTGAAAAAAGTTGATAAAGATAAACTGAAAGAAATGACAGAAAATATTTTTGTGCAGTTAAGTCAATTGAATCTAAGTAGTGAAGATCAGCAGAAATTAGAAGCTGTTTTAAACGAAGCTGGATTATCAACAAGCAAACTTAAGGCAGTGGAAGGTCAAAATATTTCAGCTGCTGATATTGAGCTTTCCAAGCTGAATGAAGGTTCTTTAAAAGAACTGATTTCTAATTTAGAGACTCTTTTATCAGAATCTGAAATCGATCTGAATCAAAAAACTGAATTAACTTCATTAATTAATTTATTAAAAGAAATTGAAAGCAGTGGCACTCAATTATCCGAAAATCAATCTTTTAATGAAGGCGCTGCAGAAGTTGTAACTGCTGAAAATAAAAGTGATTTGAAACCATTAAAAGAAAAAACAGCTCAAGTTGTTGATGGAAAGCCTTTGAATGCAGATAAATCAACTGCAGTTAATGAGCTTTTAAACTTTAATCTTAGCGAATCAGATAAGACTGACTTTAACCAGCAGGTTGATTTAGAGCAAAATGGAAATTTAAAAGAAAATGTTCTTGCTCAAGTTACGAATGATAGCGAAGGGAAAAATAATCAAGAACTAAAATTCTTTAATTCCATGAGCAGTCAGGATTCAGCTGAATTAAATCTGGAAGGATTAGCGAAATTAATACAGGGTCAGTCATCAACAGATGGCAAAGATTCTAATTTAAATTTCTTCGGCACAGAATCATTTTTAAATGCTGGCTTAGAAACTAACAGTGGAGAGAATGTTTTTGACTTAAACACTAACTCTGAATTAAAGCAGAATCTTCCTGTTAAAGATCAATTTGTACAGAAATTTAGAGGAGAATTTTCAGCTGCTAAAAATGAAATGAATCTGGAGCTAAAACCTGATTCACTAGGTAAGATTGAGGTCAAACTTAATCTTGATCAAGGTAAAATTGATGCTAAAATGATTGTAGAAAGTAAATTTGTACAGTCTCAACTTGAAAACAGCATGCAGGAAATCAAGACTGATCTGCTAAAGCAGGGAATCAATATTGAGCAGTTTAAAATTGAAACTGCTAAAAATGCACCCAAACAGGTTGAACAGCAGAATGCCTTTGATTTTAATGACCAAAATTCAGCTTTCAGTGATGGAGAAACTGGTCAAAATCAGGAATATGAACAGCGTCAGTTTTTTCAGGGACAGTATTATGTTCAGAGAAATGTTACAGATGATAGTTTAAATAGTGATGAGCTGATAATGAGACAACAGGAAATAATTAATAGAGCAGCCTTTTCTAAGGGGAAGCTTAACTTGATTGTATAAGGAGGTAGTTAAATGGCGGATATAACAGGTGTAAGTTCGACTCAGAATACTCAATATCAACAGGAAACTCAACGCGATACTCTAGAAGCGAATGATGGCTTGGGCCAGGATGCTTTTTTTGAGTTACTTATTACTCAATTACAGAATCAGGATCCTCTGAATCCAATGGAAGATCGAGATTTTATTGCTCAGATGGCAGAGTTTAGTTCACTGGAGAAAACTGAAAAACTCTATACTTTGCTGGAGGATAAATTGAGTTCTAATCAGGTAATACAAAATAGTAATCTTATCGGTAAAGAAATCACTGCTAATGTAGAAGGTGTTCAACTTAAAGGTGTAGTTGACGCAGTTAAATCTTCTGATGATAAGGTTCTGGCAGTACTTGATAGTGGATCTGAAATTGATATTAGCAATATAACTCAAGTAAAAAATATTGAGGCAGAAGAAGTATAAATGAGGTGTTAAAATGGATAATAGACTAAAGATAAATCAGCCAATACAACCTCTCAAAAGGACACAACAGCAAAAGAAAAATGTCCAGGAAAAGAAAAAATCTGATTCTCCATCCTTTAAGGATATTTTAGGAGATAAGATGAATGGAAAGAATCAGCTGTCATTTTCTAAACACGCTCAGAAAAGAATTAATTCTCGCTCTATTCCCGTTTCTAAAGTAGAACTTAATAAGTTAAATACCGGGGTAGAAAAAGCTAGAAATAAAGGGGCAAGAGATTCTTTAGTGATGGTTAATAATGTAGCCTATATTGTCAGTGTAGAAAACAATACAGTGGTTACAGCAGTTGATGAGGATAGTATGGATGATAATGTATTTACTAATATAGATAGTGCAGTCTTTATGAAATAGAAAATATACGAACGACTTTAAGCTGAAAAATCTTAAATTTAGCTTAAAATCGGATATGAGCTGGACCTTTTTCAGGGAGCTCTGTTCTGCTGTCGATAACAGTGGGACTCCGATAAATACTGAAGGAGGAAAATTTATATGTTAAGATCGATGTATGCCGGTGTGTCAGGATTAAACACACATCAGCAGATGATGGATGTAACAGGTAATAATATATCAAATGTAAATACAGTAGGTTTTAAAAGCAGTCGTGTTACTTTTAAGGAAATGTTAAGTCAGACAATTCAGGGTGCTTCTGCCTCAAATCCAGAACAAAATCGTGCAGGAACTAACCCGATGCAGATTGGTTTGGGAGTTGGCCTTGGTAGTATTGATAATGATATGTCTTCTGGAAACTTACAGTCAACAGGAAAAACTTCTGATGTTGCAATTCAGGGAGATGGATTTTTTGTTCTGGAAGATGGAGAAAATGACTTCTCTTATTCCAGGGCCGGTAACTTTGGCTTTGATGGTAGTGGCTTTTTATATTCCCTTTCCACTGGTTTAAGAGTAATGGGAAAAGATGGACCAATTAAATTAGATCCTAGTATTGATCATCAGGAAACTACAGCAGCTTCAATTGCTGGGCGTTTGAGTGCTGAAGCAGAAGAGAATGATACTAAAGTAATTACTACAGATATAGTTTCTAACGATGATTTGTCATATACTTTAGAGTTAACATTCGATAAAACATCTGAAGATGATGAATGGTCAATATCTGGTGGGTTATATGATGGCGATAATCTTTTAGGTGGAGTAACACTTGACACAACTTTAATAGAATTTGATGGTGATGGAGATATTTCAGCTGGTTCAGAAATAAAAATTAATGATTTAGATACTCTTATTAATAAAACCGATCCTATTACACTTGATCTTAGTTCTTTAAGACAGCTTGGTGACCAATCAAGTGCTAACTTTTCGGATGTGGATGGACAGAGATTAGGAACTATAGAATCATTTTCATTTAATGAAATTGGAGAAGTAATTGGATCTTACAGTAATGGAGAATCTAAGACCAGTGACCAAATTCAGCTAGCAGTTTTTGAAAATCCAGCTGGTTTGGAAAGAAAAGATGGGGTATTTAAATCAACTCCTAACTCTTCCCCAAGAGCTAATGGTGATCCTAAATTTACTTTTTCTGGTGATGGGGATGGAGCAGGTTCTCTAGCTCCGGCAACTTTAGAAATGTCTAACGCCAATCTTTCTCAGGAGTTTACCAACATGATAACTGCTCAGAGAGGTTTTCAGGCAAGCTCAAAGCTGATCACAACTTCAGATGAAATGCTGCAGGAATTAGTTAATCTAAAAAGATAATTTGATATAAAATGTCTGTCAGGCTGAAATCTATTTTAGATTTTGGCCTGATATACAATAAAGGAAGTGTATGATGATTAAATTGACCAGGACAAGTGGAAAAGAATTTGTATTAAATGTTGATCTGATACTTGAAGTACAGGAGACTCCGGACACAGTTATAACCCTTACTAACGGCAAAAAATTGCTTGTCAAAGATTCGGCAGATGATATAATTGAAAAGGTAATAAAATATCGCCAGAAAATAATGGGTGGAATTTCTAGAACAGGGGAGAGATCTTAAATGGATATAGCAACAATAGTCGGTTTAGTAGCAGGAGCAATAATATTTTCATTGGTAGCTATACTGGGTGGTAATGTAATAATATTTGTTAGTGTTCAGTCTGCCCTGGTAGTTCTCGGTGGTACCCTGGCCGGTGTAATGATCAGTTATACTTTCTCAGATTTAAAAAATATTCCTAATCTTTTACGTGTTTCACTTCAGGATGACAAAATGGAATCAGACCATATAATTGAAAATCTTGTTAACTTTGCTGAAAAAGCAAGAAGAGAAGGTCTTTTGGCCTTAGAAGATGATGCTGCTGCAATGGATGATGAGTTTTTACAAAAAGGAGTTCAGCTAATAGTTGATGGTACTGATCCGGAATTAGTCAGGAATATTTTAGAAACAAAACTAACTTTTTTACAGGAAAGACATGCTAAAGGTAGAGGTATATTTGCTACAATGGGCCAGTTGGCACCTGCGTTTGGGATGATCGGTACACTAATTGGATTAGTACAGATGTTAAGTCAGCTGGATGATCCAACTCAATTAGGGTCCGGTATGGCTGTGGCCTTAATCACAACTCTTTATGGTGCCTTACTTGCTAACTGGTTATTCATTCCCTTATCTAAAAACCTGGAAACACAAAGCAACCATGAAATCCATGTTAAAGAAGTTATTATCGAAGGGATACTTTCAATTCAAGCTGGTGAAAACCCAAGAATTGTAAAAGAAAAATTACATGCCTTCTTGTCAGAAGGAGAGAAAGAAGAGGTAGAAGCCAGAATAAATGATATGGGAGAGGTAGGTGCCGCCGAAAATGCCTCGTAATAATCACAACAAAAAAAATGATGATGATGGTGGGGGATCACCTGCCTGGATGACAACTTTTGGTGATATGATGACTCTGCTTTTGGTGTTTTTTGTCCTCTTATATTCTTTTTCTTCAATGGATGTTGAAAAATTTCAGGGTTTTATCTCAGCCCTTCAAAATCAACTTGGTGTTTTAGATGGAGGTAAGACAATTACTGCTAATCCTAATATTGATGCAGGCACACTTGGCGAAGATTATGCTCAGGCCCCTGAAAATATTAAACAGATAATGCGGGAACTGGATAATTATATTAAAAGTAATGATCTTGGAGATAGAGTTGAAGTTGAAAATAAGAGAAAAGGTTTAGTTATCAGCCTGACTGGTGAGATATTATATGAACTAGGTAGGTCGGATATTAGAGAACAGGGAAGAGAAGTTTTATCAATGATTTCTGATATTTTAATAGATATTCCAAATGATATTATGATTGAAGGACATACAGATGATTTGCCAATTAGAACAGATGAGTTTCCTTCAAACTGGGAACTATCAACTGCAAGAGCGGTAAATGTTATTAAATTTTTAATAGAAGAAACAGATTTTGACCCGGCTCAACTGTCAGCTGCTGGTTATTCAGAGTATAGGCCAGTTGCCACTAATGACAGACCTGAAGGTAGAGCAAAAAACAGACGGGTTGAAGTTGTAATCTTAAATTCTCAATACGTTGTCAATAATGGTTCGGATTCACTTTCAAATCAGCAAAGAGATATTGCAAAAAATAGCGGAGCGAGAATTGAGTCTGAAGAGGAGGATGGCTGATATGGCAGAAAATAAAAATGTAAATTATAAAATGTTAACACTGATTATTGTACTTGTTATTATTATTACCGGTGTAGCCAGTTTTACTTTTTTCACTTATTTTTCAGTAGCTGAAAATAGTGAAGAAAAAGAAGAATTTAAAATTGAAGATATTAGATCCACCTATATGGTAGGTGACTTTGTTGTTAATATAACTGATAACAGCAGAATCAACTTTATTAGAGCAAGTCTTGTATTTGAAATTGAGGACAATAATTTAATTGAAGAATTAGAAAAAAGAAAACCGCAGTTAAGAGATACAATAATTACAACTCTGCGTTCTCAAAATGAAACTATTTTAAAAGAAGCTAATGCTAAAACAATAAAGAACATAATTAAAAATGAGGTTAATAAGATATTAAGGTCAGGAGAAATTACAAATGTATGGTTTACAGAATTGGTTGTGCAGTAAGGAGGAGTTAAGATGTCTGATGTACTAAATCAAAATGAAATTGATTCACTTCTTTCTGCAATCAGTAGTGGGAGTATTGATGTTGAAGAAGCCAAAGAACAGTCAGACGAAAAACAGGTGAAAGAATATGATTTTAAGAGACCAGATAAATTATCTAAAGAACAGATTCGTACTTTAGAAATGATTCATGATAATCTTTCCCGTATTTTCACTACTACTCTTTCAACTAAATTGAGAAGTATGGTTAATTTTGAGGTGGTTTCAATTGAGCAGCTTGCCTATTCGGAGTTTATCAATTCACTGCCTGAGCCAACAATTTTAGGGATAAATAAGCTTGCACCTTTAAGTGGGCAGTTTATTTTTGAAATCAATCCGGAAATTGGCTTTGGTATTATTGATAGATTATTTGGAGGCTTTGGTAATCCGATTTCAGATGTTAGATCTTTTACTGATATTGAGAAAGTTGTTTTGAAAAGAGTTATGAACTGGCTTTTAACAGATTTCCGTGAAGCCTGGAGTAATATTGAGGATTTAGAGCCAAAACTTTTAGAACTGGAATCTAATCCACACTTTATTCAGGTAGTTCCTGACAGTGATATGACTATAATCATAACACTCGCCGCTAAGATTGGAAGTACAGAAGGTTTAATTAATATTTGTCTGCCTTACATAGTTATAGAGCCTATAGTAAAGAATTTAAATGCTCAGTACTGGTTTTCAAGCACCAGAGAAAAGCAGACTCCTGAACATATTGCAAAACTAAAGAAAAGATTAAATGAAGCTATGGTTGAGGTTGATGCTATACTTGGCAGCACGGAATTAACAGTAGAAGATTTTTTATACTTACATCCGGGTGATGTAATTAGACTTGATAAAAAAGTTGAAGCAAATGCTGAATTGAAAATCGGTAATCATCACAAATATGAGGCGGTTGTTGGTACTAAAAACCGTCATAAAGCGATACAAATTGTTGGAGTAGCAGAAAATTTATTTGAGGAGAGTGAAGTCAATGACTAATGAGGGTAATTTTTTATCACAGGAAGAAATAGATGCTTTAATGAATGGTCAGGATGATGCTGAAGACGAAAATGAAAATAAAACTGGTCTTAATCCTGAAGAAATTGATGTAATAGGTGAAGTAAACAATATAGCCATGGGTTCCTCTGCTACAGCACTCTCTAAACTGCTTGATCAAAAGGTTGAAATCACAACTCCTGAAGTTGAATTAATGACGTTTAAAGAATTAATTGAAGCCTATGATCGGCCTTGTGTTTTAATCAAAGTGGAGTATGTTGAAGGAATTGAAGGTTTAAGCATTCTTGTTATTAATACTAAAGATGCAGCTGTAATTGCCGATTTGATGATGGGTGGAGACGGCCTAGATGGTCTGGAACAGGAAATGCTAAACGAAATTTCTATCAGTGCAGTTGGAGAAGCAATGAATCAGATGATGGGAGCAGCTTCAACCTCTATGTCAAATATTTTAGACACTCTGGTTAATATTTCTCCACCAGAAGCAGAGTTTATTAACTTAGATGATGTAATTGAAGAAGGAAGAGACTGGTTTGATCCGGCTGAAGAAATTGTTGTTACTTCTTTTAATTTAAAAATAGGGGATTTAATTGACAGTACCTTTAAACAGCTATCTTCTTTTAATTTTATTAAAAAGATGGCAAATTCACTTTTAAGCGGACAGACAGGTTTAATGGATAATAGTGAAGAAGAAGAGGAAAATAGTAGTCAGGCTCAGGAAATTAGCAGTGCTGAACCAAAAACTGAACCCAAAGCCGAGCCAGAAGAGCCAAAACAGGCTCCTACTGCTGATACAGCAACAGCCTCGAGCACAAGAAGAAAATCTAAAAAAATAGCTGAAGAAGAAAAAGTTGATATGCATACAGCTCAGTTCCCCGAATTTAATGAACATGAGACTCAGCCGCTGCCAAATAATATGGAGCTGATCAAGGATGTACCTTTAGAGGTCACCGTAAGATTAGGTAAGACTGTAATGAAGATCAGAGATATTTTAGAGCTCGGAGATGGCTCAATTATCGAATTAGATAAACTTGCAGGTGAGCCGGTAGATTTACTGGTTAATGGAAAGTTAGTTGCTAAGGGAGAAGTAGTAGTAATTGACGAAAACTTCGGCTTTAGGGTTAAAGATATAATCAGTCCAACAGAACGTTTAAGCACTCTTTAATTGGTGGTGTAAAAATGAATTATATATGGGAAACTTTTAAAATGGCATTTTATTTAGTTTTAGTTATAGGATTTATACTTGCCATTTATTATTTAATCCGAAGGCGCTTCGATTTTAGTTCTTCTAAAGAATTAAAAATAGTAGATAGCATGAGATTACTTAATGGTGAAAATATTTATCTAATAAAAGTGTATGATGAAATTGTAATGCTTGGCGGAAGTAAAGATGAACTTAATTTTTTAAGAAGCTGGCCAATTTCAGAACTTGATCTTGAGCTGGAAGATCTGGAAAAAGATAAAGTAGAGAAAACACTATTTAAAGATAAGCTGATGACTATGCTTAACCAAAAAAATAAAAATGATAAACAGAAAAAAAGCAAGGATAATTCCGGCAGTGATCAAAATGAACAATAAGTTGATTACAATTGCTCTTTTATTTATTTTAATTATTAGTTCCATGTTAATTTTCAGTTCTTCAGCTGCCGCTCAGGAATTTAATATACCTGAATTTTCTTTTGAGATTTCAAATACGGACAACCAAAATGCTGAAGGAGACGATCTGGTCTTATCTTTAAGAATTTTATTATTATTAACAGTTCTCTCATTAGCACCCGCAATCATAGTTTTATTTACTTCATTTACCAGGATAATAATTGTTTTTTCAATTTTAAAAAGAGCTTTATCTTTAAATAATATGCCGCCAAATCAGGTTTTAATCGGAATAGCAATCTTTTTAACTATTTTTATCATGGCACCTGTTCTGCAGGTTGTAAACCAGGATGCCTTACAGCCTTATTTAGAGCAGGAGATCGCAATAGAAACAGCTTATGAGAATACAATATCACCAGTTAGAGAATTTATGTTTAACCAGGTAGATGAGCCTTCTTTAAGTCTATTTGCAGAATTGGCAGAGATTGAGCGGCCTGAAAGCAGGGAGGACTTGCCAACTTATGTTTTGATTCCAGCATTTTTAATTCATGAGGTTAAAGTTGCCTTTCAAATTGGATTTTTATTATATATCCCATTTTTGATGATCGATATGATTGTTGCCAGTATT
>JBNJFG010000030.1:0-24114 GCA_051746665.1 Bacillota bacterium | reverse complement strand
AATGATGTCTCAAATTTAAAAACTGATGTTTCATCACTAAAAACTGACGTCTCGTCATTAAAAACTGACGTTTCAACTTTAAAAACTGATGTTTCATCACTAAAAAATGATGTCTCCGAAATGAAGCCACAGCTTGAGGAAAATACAGATATGCTTAGAGTTTTGCTTGCTAATTCTGAGACACATGGAGCGGAAATTAAGCAGTTAAATTACCGTGTTGCTAAAATTGAAGGGATTAATAAACGACAGGATAAATTAGAAAGTGGTCTTTTAAATCATCGCCATGAAGTGGTTTTTAAAATAGGAGAAGCAGTATTTGATGATTAATCAAATCTTGATTCTGATTCTTGACAATTTTCAAAAAATAATATATAATTAATCAAATTAGAAAACTAAATAATTAAAAGTTATGAGAGGGAGGAAAATAATCTTTAATGATTACAGAGAATCGGGATTGCTGAGAACCGACATCTTAAAATTATTTTTGTAGCCCTTGAACTGCAGTGTTGAAAAAAGTAAATACTGTCGGAATCTTTTTAATGCATCCGTTATCATATGCAGAAGTATAAATGATTAATTATCAGGAGTACTTAAGAGGCTGTATACCAGTGAATTTGGGTGGTACCACGTGAAATGACTCTCGTCCCTATTGATAGTTCAACTATTAGTAGAGATGAGAGTTTTATTATTTTAAGCAGTTTTAATTTTAGTTCATTATTTTATTTTAAAAGGAGTGAGTAGTATGAGTAATAATGATAAAAAAATGATGAATGGAGCAGAAATTTTTGTTAAGTCACTAGAAGCAGAAGGTGTTGACACCATATTTGGCTATATTGGGGCAAAGGTTATAGATATTTATGATAAGTTATACGATTCAAAAATAAGACATATTATGCCTCATCACGAACAGGGTGGAGTACATGCAGCTGATGGATATGCACGTTCCAGTGGTAAAACTGGAGTTTGTATAGCAACATCAGGTCCTGGAGCTGCAAATATGGTAACAGCTTTAGCAACTGCAAATATGGATTCAGTTCCTTTAGTTGCTTTTACAGGCCAGGTACCCAATAATATGATTGGTACTGATGGTTTTCAGGAAGCAGATATCAAAGGTGTTACTATGCCTATTACTAAGAATAATTATATTGTTAATGATGTTAAAGATTTATCAAGAATAATTAAAGAGGCTTTTCATATTGCTGCGACCGGTAGACCAGGTCCAGTAGTAGTTGATATACCATCAAATATTTTAAAGGACACAGCTGAATTTAATTATCCTAAAGAAGTTAATCTTCCGGGATATAATCCAACATATAAAGCAAATAAAATGCAGTTAAAAAGAGCAGCAGAATTAATAAATAATTCCAATAAACCTATTATATATACTGGTGGAGGCTCCATAATTTCTGGGGCAGAAAAGGAAATAAAAGAATTGGCAGCAAAAGCAGAAATACCAGTAACAACCACTTTAAATGGTATAGGTATTTTTGATGAAAATAATTATTTATCTCTTGGTATGCTGGGTATGCATGGAACAACAGAGGCCAATCTTGCAATTACCAATTCCGATTTAATTATTGCTCTTGGAGCGCGTTTTGATGACCGAGTAACCGGAAAATTAGAGGAGTTTGCAATTGATGCAGATGTGATTCATATAGATATTGATCCAGCAGAAATAGCAAAAATTGTAGAAACTAAAGTTCCAATTACAGCTGATGTTAAACTGGCACTGGATAAATTAATTCCCAAAATTAATGAAGTTAAAAGACCAGCCTGGATAAAAGAAATAGAAGAATGGAGAAAAATTGATCAAAAAGCAGATCCCGAAAAAAACAACAAACTACTGCCATCAGAAATAATAGAAACCCTTTATGATTTAACTGGTGGTAATGCTATTATTACAGCTGGTGTAGGTCAGCATCAGATGTGGGCTGCTCAGTATTATAAATATTCAAAACCAAGAACATTTATTAGTTCAGGTGGTTTGGGCACTATGGGTTATGGCTTTCCAGCTGCTATTGGAGCTAAAATTGCGAAACCCGAAAAAGATGTTTTTGCCCTTGTTGGAGATGGCAGTTTTCAGATGAATATTCAAGAACTGGCAACGGCAGCTAAAAACCATGTTCCTGTTAAAATAATAATTTTTAATAATCAATATCTGGGGATGGTTCGCCAATGGCAGGAGTTATTTTATGATAAAAGATATTCGGCAACTTGTTTAAGAAAACAGAGTGATTGTCCTGTAAAGTGTTCTGGTCCAAATAAAAATTGTCCTGAAATAATTCCAGATTTTATTCAAGTAGCAAAAGGTTATGGGATTAAAGGAGAAACAATTACTGAACGCAAAAATATTAAACCAGCAATTAAAAATGCTATCAAAGCTAAAGAAAGTTATATTCTAAATTTTATGATTGAAGAAGAGGAAAATGTGTTTCCGATGGTTTCTGCAGGTGGTAGTTTAAAAGATATGATTTTAAGAAAAGATAGAGAAAACAATTAAACGTTAAATTATCTCAAATTTTGGCCTAAATTATCATAAAAAAATCACAAAATTATTTTATATTAGCATTGCATCTCAGTCAAAAAAAACATAACATTAGAGTGAGACGAAAACATTAGTATAGGAGAATTATAATTTGAGATACTTTAATAAATTAAGTTTTAAGAAAAAAACTATATATTTCTTTCTGGTTTTAGGATTTTTAATAAAATTTAATTACTTTAATTGGCATATATTTCAATTGAATTCAATTTATACATTAATAATGAAGAATTTAGTAATAATCTTAGTCTCTTTAATTAGTGTTAATTTCTTATTAAAAGATAAAAAGAGAATATATATTACTTTTTTCTTCTATCTATTATTTACTGCTTTCTTTTTTGCAAATTTATGGTATAATAAATATTTTGCTAATTATTTAAGTCTGGCTGATATAACAATGGGTCAAGGAATAAGGCCTTTAAAAGTACTTTTTAGACAGTTAATAAGCTGGTTAGATTTACTATTTATTTTTGAAATACCAGTATTAATCTTTTTGATATTTTTTAATTCAAACTTTAAAGTAGAACAGATATCTATATCTAAAAATAGAAAATATAGAAAAAATGTGCTAATAATTCTGCTGCTTATATTGGTGATTTTAGGTGCTCAGATTTATCATGTAAATAATCTTTATGCGGTAAATGGGTTTTTTGAACTTTACGAACACAGTACTTCTGCCTTTGTTAGTGTTTATGGAATTTTACCTTTATATATAGCAGAATATTTTAGTATGCAGAATCTACAGCGCGAAAATATAGAACAGTTAAGTGATGAAAAAATTGTAGGAGAAAAAAAATTAAGTCAAAAGCACAAATTAAAAGCTATTAAAAATATTATTGTGGTGCAGCTTGAATCTTTTGATGAAAAGATAATCGATTATCAGCATAATGGACAAGAAATTACTCCATTTTTAAACAAAATCAAAGAAAAATCTTTATATTTTGAAAATATTTATGCTCAGCATGTTAATGGGAGTTTTGATGCTGAATTTTCTTTTTTGACCTCGCTCTATCCTGTAAATAAAAATTATGCTTTTAAAACTAATGATATGTCAGAGTTTAATTCAATTATTAAGTCTTTAAAAGCTAAAGATTATCAATTTTTAGCTTTCCATGGTAATGAAGCTAAATTCTTTTATCGTGATGAGGCTTATCCAGAGATGGGTTTTGATAAATTTTATCATAGAGATTACTTTACAACAAAAGGCGCAGAAATAGGAAAAGAAAGCTATTTAGGGATTAATGATTATGATTTTTTCGATCAATCTATTGATTATCTGCAAAAAGCGAAAGAACCATTTTTTGCTTTTTATATTACTGTAACCAGCCATACGCCATTTGATTTTTATCCCGAAGAATACAGTCAAAAAGAATTTGAAGATTTAGAACCTACTATTGTGAAAGATTATTTTAATTCAGTTTATTTTACGGATCAGTCAATTAAGCATTTTTTTGAACGCTTAAAAGCAAAAGGCTTATACCAAGATACTCTTTTTGTGTTTTATTCTGATCACAGTTCCGATTTGAAAAAAGAAGATTATAATTCAGCTGGTAATTTTATTATGGAAGCCAATGTCAAGGAGCCGGAAAATATTCCTCTAATGATTTTTCATCCTAAACTTGGCTCAGAAATAATAACTAAAGCTGGAACTCATACAGATATAGCACCAACAATATTGGATATTTTAGGTTATAAAGAAAAACCCGAAGGTTTTTTAGGAGTTTCATTATTAAAAGAAAAAGAAAATCCAGTTCTTTTTTTACATGAAACACCTCAGATTTTATATGATAATAATTTATTTTTAAGAATGCCAATGAGTTTTGAAGGGGAAAATGAATTTAAAAAAGTAGCATATAAAAATGAAAAAACAAAGGGAATTTATTTATCAGATCCAGAAAAAGAAAGGATGATAAATTTAATAGATTATATGCAGGAAATTATGAAAAAAAATATACCAGCAGAAAATTCAGAATAAATGAGGGGGAAATAAAATGAAGAATTTTTTTAAAAAAATATCAACATATCTTTTGTTGATGCTATTTGTGGCTGCAATTATTTTTTCAGTTAATTATTATTACGGACAAAAAATAGCTGAAGATGTAAAACTAGAAATCACAGAAATAGCAGAGGCTAATAATTATCAGCTTCGTTTTTTAGAAGTTGAAAGTAATCCATTATTACAAAAAATAAATATCAGAGATTTAAATTTAACTAAGGCTAATCAATTTAATTTAATTATTAATCAGGCAGAAATAAATTTTAGCTGGCAGCAAATATTAAACTATGTTCGCAATCAAGATCTTGAACTTGACAAAAATTTAGATAGTGATATTGCCCAAATTAATTATTCTGATTTAACTGATAACTATCAAATAAATATTAAAGAGGCTAAACTAAACTATCAGGGTAATTTACCAGAAGAAAAAATTGCAGAAATAATGAATGAAGAAGATTTGCAATTCTTATTAGAAAACGACCATCAACTAGATTTTACTGCAGCTGAATTAAAATATGATTTTCCCTATTATAGGCGTTATGGATTAAATGATGAAGATTGGAATAAGTTATCAACTTTTAATAATTTTGTGCTGAGGACAAATTATGATAAAGATAAGAAAGCTTTTAATGTGGAAGAGTTTAATTTAAGTAGTGAAATTTTAAAAATTATTTATAATTTTGATTCAATAATTACTTATAAGGATCAAAACCAACAAATTATTTTTGAAGAATTAACTGGAGATTATGATTTTCATTTAACAGCAGAAGATCTGAATTTTAAAGCTAATACTCTTTATAAAGACCTTGAGTTTAAACAGTTTAATTTTAATGGAAGTTTTGACCTTTCAAATGAAGCGGAGAGATTTAAGGCTAATCAGCTTGATTTCAATTTAAATTTAAATGCATTTAAACTTACATTGACAGATATCATGGCTCAAGAATTAAATAGAAACAGCTTTGGTATACTTGCTGAAAATAATCAATTTGAGATATTAATAAATGATTTTAATTATCAGCAGGATTACAGTCATCCTAATGGCAGCAGCAGTTCAAATTTAGATTCCTCAATGCTGAAAGCTGAGTTTAAAGCAGAATTTAATTACAGTCAAGAAATACCCTACATCAGTACTGCTGAGTTAAGATATAAACCTCAAACTGCTAAAGCTGAACAGCTTAATTCTTTTCTGCAGCTTGCTTTAGGAGAAAAAATAAATAAAGATGAAGCAGGTTTTTATCAAATTAAGTTTTGGGGAGAAATAGATAATTTAAACTTTGAATAATGATAAATTAAAAGTTCTTTTTAGTTTTTGAAAATAGTAACTTGTAGAATATTTTGTGAAATTACTTTACAAGTTATATTTAAAATGCTAAAATATAACTAGAAAATTAAATATAACTAACGAGGATGGGTGAAATTCCCTACCGGTGGTAAAGTCCACAAATCCATTTATTTGGATTGATCTGATGTAATGCAGAACCGACAGTAAAGTCTGGAAGGGAGTTAGATTATAGGTTTATTAATCTAATTTATTTATTACTTGATATCTAAAGTGTTAAATAAATTTAGATAATACACTTATATTACAGCATTTGACTATTAAAGTCCTTCCAGTTTTGGAGGGGCTTTTTTTAATTTTAAAATAGATTGTATATTTGTTTAGATTTAGTTATTATTAAATTTTCTAAAAGTTAATCTTAAATATTAAAAAATGTTTTAGTTAAATAATTGGAGGTATATGATGCAAAAATTTTCTAATGCTGATCAAAAGTATATGAAACGAGCTTTAGAATTAGCAAAATTGGGTGAGGGTAGTACATCCCCTAATCCAATGGTTGGAGCAGTAGTTGTCAAAGATGGGGAAATAGTTGGAGAAGGTTATCATCAAAAATATGGTGGTCCACATGCAGAAGTTTTTGCCTTGGAAGAAGCAGGCGAAAAAGCTGTAGGGGCTGATATTTATGTAACTTTAGAACCATGCAGTCATTATGGAAAAACTCCTCCCTGTGCCCAAAAACTTATTGATAGTGGAATAAAAAGAACTTTTGTTGCATTAGTAGATCCCAATCCAGAAGTTGCCGGCCGGGGAGTTAAAATGCTAAGAGAGGCTGGAATTGAAGTAAAAATTGGACTCTTAAAAAAAGAAGCTCAAACTTTGAATGAAATTTTCTTAAAATATATTCAAAGTGATTATCCCTTTGTTTATTTAAAAAAAGCTCAGACTTTAGATGGCTATATTGCAAGTTCAAATGGAGATTCAAAATGGATTACAAATTCAGCAGCCAGACTTGAAGGTCATAAATTAAGACATCGAGTAGATTCAATTATGGTTGGTATTGGAACAGTATTGGCTGATAATCCTTCTTTAACAGCAAGATTAGAAACTAAAAAGGGAATAGATCCAATTCGGATAATTCTGGATCCATTATTAGAAATTCCACTTGATGCAAAAGTTATAAATCAAAAATCAACTGCTAAAACTTTTATAATTACAGCAGATAATTTTGATAGTTCAGCTGCTCAAATAAAAAAAGAAAAATTATTAAAAAAGAAACGGGTAGAAGTATTAGCTTTTGAAACAGAAGCTAATAACTATTTTAACTTAAAAAATATATTAAAAAAGCTTAGGAAAAGAAAAATAAGTAGTGTTTTGGTTGAAGGTGGATCAAAATTAAGTCACACTTTTTTGAAAGAAAATCTTGTTGATAAATTTTACTATTTTATTGCACCTAAAATTTATGGTGGTAGTGATGGGATAGCATCTTTTTGTGGAAAAGGACCACAAATGATGTCAGATTCAGTAGAATTAGAAATTTTAGAACAAAAAAATATTGATGATAATATTTTATTAATAGCTAAAAGAAAATAATATAAATTTAAGATTAAAGCTATTTTTAAGGAGGTAGATTAATGTTTAGCGGCATAATTCAAGAAAAAGGAAAGTTTATCCGTAAATTTAAGGGTAATAATAAATATCAACTTGAAATAAAAGCAGAAAAAGTTTTAGATAATATAAAAAAAGGTGACAGTATAGCTGTTAATGGAGTTTGTCTGACAGCAGTTGAGTATGGCAGTGATTATTTTAGAGCAGATGTAATGCCTGAGACACTTAAGGCAACTAACTTAGGGGATCTGCAGCGGGATTCAATCTTAAATTTAGAACAATCATTAAAGGTCAATGATTTTATCGGCGGCCATTTTGTCACAGGCCATGTCGATTCCACTGCTTTAGTCAAATCAATTAAACGAGAAACTAATGCCCAAATAATAAAAATGGAAGTAGATCAGGAAACAGAAAAATTTATAGTAAATAAGGGTTCAGTTGCGCTCAATGGAGTCAGTCTGACAGTAATGGGGATAAAAAATGGGATTCTAAAAATATCATTAATTCCAGAAAGTTGGTCAGAAACAAATTTATCACTTTTAAGTGCTGGTGATAGAGTTAATATCGAAACAGATATGTTAG
Source organism: Bacillota bacterium (assembly GCA_051746665.1). Classification (GTDB taxonomy): domain Bacteria; phylum Bacillota; class Halanaerobiia; order Halanaerobiales; family Halanaerobiaceae; genus Halanaerobium. Next base: position 16,110 of record JBNJFG010000030.1, on the reverse strand, counting down.
GCAAATATGTTTATAAAATGTTAAATAATTTAAATGAAAATGACAGTCAGGAAAATAAGATTTCAAAAAGTTTTTTAGCTGAAAATGGTTTTATTTAAATTAAAAGGCAGAAAAATAGTTTTAAAATAGATTAATAATATAAATATAAAATCATAAATATAAATAAAAATAAAAAGATTAAGTATCTGAAAGGAGATTTGAAATGGATAAAATTGAAGCTGCAGTAGAAGATATAAAAGCAGGAAAAATGGTAGTAGTTGTTGATGATGAAGATCGGGAAAATGAGGGTGATTTATTGATGGCAGCCGAAAAAGTAGATAAAGAGGCCATCAATTTTATGATCAAAGAGGCTAGAGGTCTTGTCTGTACTCCTGTAGAAAAAGATGTAAGCAAAAGACTTAATTTAGAAATGATGGTAGATGATAATACTGAAACTCACGGAACAGCTTTTACTGTTTCAGTTGATCATAAAGATGTTACAACTGGAATTTCAGCTCAGGAAAGAGCATTAACTATTCAAAAACTTGTTGATTCTGATTCAAAAACAGAAGATTTTATGCGGCCCGGCCACATATTCCCCTTAGTTGCAAAAAAAGGAGGAGTTTTAAGAAGAGCTGGTCATACTGAAGCAGCAGTTGATTTGGCAAGATTGGCAGGTCTAAAACCAGCAGGTGTAATTTGCGAAATAATCAAAGAAGATGGCGAAATGGGAAGGATGCCTTATTTAAAAGATTTCGCAAAAAAATATGATTTAAAGTTAATATCTATTAAAGATTTAATTAACTATAGAAAACAAAAAGATAAACTGGTAAATCTGGAAGCAGAGGCAGAACTGCCAACTGAATATGGTGATTTTAAAATTAAAGTATTTACGACAAATATTGATGATAAAGAGCATATAGCAATAATAAAAGGTGAGATAAAAGATCAAGAAGATGTTTTAGTGCGAGTCCATTCGCAATGTATTACAGGAGATATTTTTGGCTCTAAAAGATGTGATTGTGGTGAACAGCTGGCAGCAGCTTTACAGCTTATAGAAGCTGAAGGTAGTGGAGTTGTTTTATACATGCGCCAGGAAGGAAGAGGGATTGGTTTAGCAAATAAAATTAAAGCATATAAGCTTCAAGATGAGGGAATGGATACTGTAGAGGCTAATGTGGCTCTGGGATTTGATCCTGATTTAAGAGATTATGGCGTAGGTGCCCAAATATTGACTGAACTTGGTTTATCAACTATTCGTCTGCTGACAAATAACCCGACTAAAATTGTGGGACTAGAAGGTTATGGTCTAAAAGTAACTGAAAGAATTCCATTAGAAATTGATCCTAACCAGGAAAATGAGTTTTATTTAAAAGTTAAGAAAGATAAAATGGGTCACCTCTTAGATTTTGATTTATAAAAAAAGAGCTTTTTTAAGTATCAAAATTGATTTTTTAACCAGTTTTGATTATCTAAAATTAAACAGCTAAAGTTTAACAAATACAAAATTCTAAAAATTTAAAAGGAGAATGATAATAATGAGAACTATTGAAGGAAAATTAAATGCTGCAGGCATGAAAACTGCAATTATTGTAGGTCGTTTTAATGAATTTATTTCAGGAAAGCTGCTTGAAGGTGCAGTAGATGCCTTAAAAAGACACGGTATGGATGAGCAGGATATCGATGTTGTTTGGGTTCCAGGGGCTTTTGAAATACCATTAACAGCAAAAAAATTAGCTAGTAAAGAAGACTATGATGGAGTTATTGCTTTAGGTGCAGTAATCAGAGGTGAAACCCCTCATTTTGATTATGTATCTGCAGAAGTTTCTAAAGGAGTTGCCCAGGCAGGACTTGATACTGAAAAACCGGTAATTTTTGGAGTATTAACAACTGATACAATCGAACAGGCAATTTCACGGGCAGGCACTAAATCTGGCAATAAAGGTTATGATGCAGCAGTTTCTATGATAGAAATGGTAAATCTTTTTAAAGAAATTAACAAATAAAATCAGTCGATGTAAAAAAATATTAGATGATCCCCCAAAGGTAAGCAGATCAAATATTTGAATCTGTTTTACTTAAAAGGGGGATTTTCTTATTTATCTTTATTGAATTAAAGTTGAAAATTAGTTATACTAGTAGAAGAATAGAGATAAAATGAAGGTAGGTTAGATTATGCAGGGGAAAAGGTTTGTTTCTTTTTTAAAAAATGAGATTAATAATATAAGCACTAAAGATTTTATTGACAATAAATTATTTATTTTACTAAATAGCTTTTATTTACTTACTGCAATTTTTTTGATTTTAAGTAATTCAATAAATATCAATAGTTTTAATCTTTCATTTGACACTATGCGGGGATTAACAGCTCAAATACAGATTTTAATACTGCTTTATTTAAGCTTGAATTTTAAAGAGACTGGAATAGTATCTGCTTTAATTTTAAATGTTTTTTCACAGTCTTCAATGATTGCAATTATGGTTATGGAAAACACATTTATCTATATGCCGGGTATAATAGCTTATACCACATTTTTGATTGTTATTCTTTTGATCTATAATTATCAACAGGAAATAAATTTAAAGGTTGAAGAATTAGAAAAAGAAAAAGAAAAACTGCAGCATTTAGCATATTATGACAGCTTAACTGAGATTGCTAATAGGGAAATGTTGATCAAGGAGCTTGACCAGCTATCAGCGATGTCTAAAGAGAATTCAATTAATTATAAATTATTTTTTATTGATTTCAAAAACTTTAAAAGAATAAATGAATCATGGGGTTTTGAGATTGGAGATTTCATTCTAAAAGAAAGTGCTGATCGACTAAAAAATATTATTAATAATTCTGATTTAACTGGCCGTTTGGGTGGAGATGAATTTGCAGTTATAGTTCAAAGAGAGTTAACAGAAAAAGCATTAAAAAGATATATTAGAAAGATAAAAAGAGAGCTGGAAAAACCATATAAATTTAAAGATAAAGAAGTTGTCTTAAATAGTAATTTCGGTATTTCAAGTTTTCCGCAGGATGGGAAAAATAGTAAAGAAATAATAAGAAGTGCTGATATCGCAATGTATAAAGCAAAAACTAATATTGATAAAGAAGTAGAATTCTTTTCCAAACATATGGAAAAAGAAGTAGTAATGGATGTGCAGATGGAAGATGCTTTAAAAAAAGCTATTAAAAATGAAGAATTTTTTCTGATGTTTCAGCCTCAGTATAAAACAGATGGCAAAGATTTAAGAGGTTTTGAAGTGCTTTTAAGATGGCATTCATCAGAACTGGGAACAATTAGCCCAGCAAGATTTATTCCTGAAGCCGAAAAAACAGGTCTGATAAAAGAAATAGGAGACTGGGTAATTAGAAAAGCTATTCAAAGATTTAATCATTTAATAAAATATATTGATCAAGAAGTAGTTTTATCCATCAATATTTCAGTGATTCAGCTAACTGACAACCAATTTTTAGAAAACGTCAAAGACATTTTGGAAGAAGAAAGTATTGAAGGATTTAAGCTTGAATTTGAAATAACAGAATCGCATTTCATTTCTGATCAAGAGCATGTTATAGATGTATTATATAAGCTTAAAGATTTAGGAATTACTATTGCTTTAGATGATTTCGGTACAGGTTATGCTTCTTTGAGTTATTTACAGCATATTCCTATTGATATTTTAAAGATTGATAAATCTTTTATTGATTTAATATCTAATAACTCAAATAACCCAAAAATGATGGTTGCTCCATTAATTGAAATGGCACATCAATGGGGTATAGAAGTTGTTGCAGAGGGTGTAGAAACAGTAGATCAGCTTCATTATTTAGAGGATTACAATTGTGATTATTTACAGGGTTTTCTCTTCAATAAACCCTTAACTGAAGTTCAAATTATCGAATCTTTTTAGTATTAATTAATAAACTATATAAAAAAATATAGGCTTAAAACTTAAAACAAGAGGTGGAGTGATTTTAATGTCAGAAATTAATTGGGAAAAATTATTAAGTGGAACAGATGTCAGAGGTAAGGCAATTTCAGATCAGAAAAAAAAGGCTAATTTGACAGAAGAAGCTGCTGTTGGAATTGGTTTTGCTTTTGTAAACTGGCTTGCAGCTGAATTGAATAAAGAAGCTGAAGAATTGAAGATTGCAGTTGGCCATGATTCTAGATTAAGTGCAGATAAATTAAAAAAAGCACTTGCTAAAGGTATGAATATTGCAGGTGCAGAATGTTTAAGTGCTGGCCTTGCTTCAACTCCAGCCATGTTTATGTCAACAGTGTTGCCAGGACATCAATATAATGGAGCAATTATGATTACAGCAAGTCATTTACCTTTTGATAAAAATGGATTTAAATTTTTCACTCAAAAAGGTGGACTGGAAAAAGAAAATGTAATAGAAATTCTAAATATTGCAGCTGCTGAAGAAAATAAGTTTTTAAATAAAAATGAACCAAAAATGAATGATCTCAAAAGTATTAATTTGATTTCTGATTACGCTGAACATATTAAAAGTATAATTCGCCAGAACTTAAATCCTGCTGTTGATCAGGAAAAACCTCTGGCCGGATTTAAAATTATAGTTGATGCAGGTAATGGTTCTGGTGGTTTTTTTGCTGAAAAAATTCTGGAAGATTTGGGAGCAGATACAGAGGGCAGCCAATTTTTAAAACCAGATGGTAATTTTCCAAACCATGCACCAAATCCTGAAAATAAAGAAGCCATGCATTCAACTCAAAAAGCTGTTTTAAATAATAAAGCTGATTTAGGAATTATCTTTGATACAGATGTTGATCGGGCTGCAGTAGTAGACAGCAGTGGTCAAGAAATTAACAGAAATAAATTAATTGCTCTGGCATCTACAATTGTTCTCGAAAATAATCCAGGTGCAACTATTGTTACTGATTCAGTTACTTCGGTCGGTTTAAAAGATTTTATTGAAAACAAATTAAAGGGAGTACATCACCGTTTTAAAAGAGGATATAAAAATGTAATTAATGAGGCGAAAAGATTGGAAACTGAAGGAGTTAATGCACCACTTGCAATAGAAACTTCTGGTCATGCAGCCTTTAAAGAAAATTATTTTCTTGATGATGGTGCATATTTAGTTGCAAAAATATTAATTAAAATGGCTAATTTAAATGCAGAATCAGAGAAAAAAATTGGTGAGCTAATTTCAGATTTAGAAGAAGCTGAAATCAAAGAAGAATATAGAATGATAATTAATTTAGATGATTTTAAAGAATATGGGCAGAGTATATTAGACGATTTAGAAGAGTTTGTTAAGCAAAAAAAAGCTTGGCAAATTGCACCTAAAAATTACCAGGGAGTAAGAGTAAATTGTGGTGGTAATGATTGGTTTTTACTTAGAATGTCATTACATGATCCAGTATTAGTTTTAAATATAGAATGTGATCAGCAGCAGAGTTTAGATAATATTTTAAATAATATAAGTGAGTTTTTAAATAATTATGATAAACTTCAAACTGATATTTTTAAATAGTTGATATTACTGCTTAAATTTCCTATAATTTATTATAGAAAAATGAATAGATAAAATAATCTTTTCTATGGAGGTTTTATTTATGAAATATAATTATCTCGGAAATTCAAATCTCAAGATTTCAGCTGTTGGATTAGGTACCTGGGCTTACGGGAATGATACTTTCGGTAAAGTAGATGATCAGCAGTCAATTAAGGCAATTAGAGCTGCAGTTGATTCTGGTATCAACTTGATAGACACCGCTCCTGCTTATGGTGATGGCCACGCAGAAAAAGTGGTCGGTAAAGCAATTGAAGGCATAAGAGATCAGGTTATTATTGCCTCTAAATGTGGAACTCACAGAGATGGTGATGATTATGTTATGGATTTAAGTCCTCAACAAATTCGAAAAGAGATGGAAAATTCTTTAAGAAGGTTAAATGTAGAACAAATAGATCTATACCAAATTCACTGGCCTGATCCAGATACTCCTTTAGAAGAAAGTGTAGAAGAATTATTAAAATTGAAAAGAGAAGGTAAATTTAAACACCTGGCAGTCTGTAACTTTGGAGTAGATTTATTGAAACAAATTTCTGAGATGACTGATATAATTTCACTACAGCCTCAATATTCTTTACTTAAACGGGATATAGAAAATAAAATTATCCCTTATATTCTGGATAATGATTTAGGAACACTAAGTTATGGAACTCTTGGTGGGGGAATTTTGACCGGTAAATATGAAGAAAGACCACAATTTGACGATGAAAAAGATAATAGAGCTGGATTTTATCCATTTTTTAGAAAAGAAAATTGGGACCAGACACAAAACTTAATTAAACTAATCAAAGAAATTGCTGAAAAGCATAATCAAAGCCCGGCTCAGGTAGCAATTAACTGGGCAATTAATCGCTCTGGAATTACAACTGCTTTAGTTGGTGCCAAAAGCGAAAAACAGGCGCGTGAAAATGCTGCAGCAGCAGATTTTGAATTAAGTGGAGAAGAAATGATTGAGTTAACTAACAAATCAGATCAAGTAATTAAAAATTTAAAAGTTTAAATCATATATCTAACATAAGACCCCGAGTTACAAAAGCTCGGGGTCTTTCAAGTTAATATTGTCAGCAAAAATTATTCTGATTTATCTGCTTCAGCTTTCTCTTTTTTTTCAGCTGTTTTTTCTTTCTTTTCTTTAGCAGCTTCAATTTTAGAAATTAATTCAGGTGCTTTTTCTATTAATTTTTCCAGAGAACTTTTGCTTTTAACAGGCATCATTTCTACATCGCTGCCTCTAATTACTAAAATAGCATCAGACGAAATTTTACAGCCGACTCCACCTCCACCGCCTCCAGAATTATCTTCTTCACCAATTCCACCGCCGAGGCCAAAAGATGCTGTAATTATCGGAATTAATTTTACATCTCCAACCTCAATAATTTCTCCAACCACTGTTTCCGTTTTTAGAAAATTATCCAGTTTATCATACATGGCCTCCAGAACATTTTCAGTACTTTTCATTAGAATCATCCTTTCTTATAATTTAATTGATAAAGCTGCCAAAAAATTTTAAGACTTTTAATTGATAAAGCAAATTTTAAAAACTGCCAGATAATTATAATAGGAATTATTTTACCACCTGCAGAACCTTCAGCCGTAAAAGCCACCTCCTGCCAGCTGATTTTAGCCTTAATTTCTGGATAATCCACTAACTCCTTAAAAGTGTAATAATAAGCCAAAAAAAGACCGTTATAATAAGGATCAGCAAAGGAAAAAACAAAGTTTAATTTTAAATAATCCATTTTTAATTTTTTTATTAAATCAATTATAAAACTAAAAATATGATTTAAATTTTCTTTATTAATTAGTTTAAAATATATTTTAAATTTCTTTTTTCTAAACTTCTCTTTTTTATCTTTCTCAGTTTTATTCCTAGTTTTATCTTTTTGGATTTTATCTTTAATTATTTTTTTAGATTTACTCCCAATAAATTTGGTTATTTGATTATGATCATCTGATTTAAATTCTTTTTTGAAATTAAAAATTTCTAAGAATAAAGATTGTTTCTTAAGATCACCTTTAAAAGTCATTTTTAAAAAAATTAGTGAAACAGAAAAATTATAAATCAATTTTTCTTGGAACTTAAAACTGAAAGCATAGTGATAAGGAAGAGTTATCAAAAATATTATTAAGAAGATTAAGAAAATTAAGAATAAAAATAATAGCTGCAGCAATTTCATTTCCTCCTTTACCCATTTATATTATACCTAAAAAAAGATTATTTGTATAGTTAAATAATTAATAGACATCAACAGTTACTTTCGATATAATAACTTATAGTTAACAATTTAGAAGTAAAATTTTAGTGGAGGTAGAGAGTATGGAGTATATTAGTACAAGAAATAATTATGAAGAAGTTAGTTCAGCTGCAGCAATTAGTTTAGGAATGGTACCAGCCGGGGGATTATTTGTACCTGAGCAAATTCCTGAATTTAATAAAGAGGAAATAATGAAGATGCAAGATAAGAGTTATCAAGAGCTTGCAGTCTGGATTTTCAAAGAGTTTTTAAGTGATTTTACAGAAAAAGAAATAAAAGATTCTGTTGCTGAGGCTTATAAAAAAGAAAGTTTTCCTAAAAAAGAGAAAAGTCCTTTAGTTAAATTAAATGACAACACTTATATTTTAGAATTATGGCATGGGCCAACAGCAGCCTTTAAAGACATGGCACTGCAGATCTTACCACAGCTGCTCTTGAGAGCAGCCGAAAAACTCCAAGTTGAAAATGAAATTGTAATTTTAGTTGCTACTTCTGGTGACACTGGTAAAGCTGCTCTGGAAGGATTTAAAGATTTAGAGGGAGTAAAAATTATTGTTTTTTACCCGGAAGATGGTGTCAGCAGAGTCCAGGAAGATCAAATGAAAACAACAACTGGTAAGAATACGGCAGTAGTTTCTTTAAAAGGTAATTTTGATGACTGTCAGACTGCTGTAAAAAATATTTTTGCAGATAAAGAATTTAAAACAAAACTTAAAAACAATAATTACCAATTTTCTTCAGCAAATTCTATTAACTGGGGTAGACTGCTGCCGCAGATTGTATATTATTTTAAGGCATATTATGAAATAATTGAAAAAAACGGTATAAACGCAGGAGAAAAAATAAATATCACTGTTCCAACAGGAAATTTTGGTAATATTCTAGCTGGATATTATGCCTATAAAATGGGTTTACCAGTTAATAAATTCATCTGTGCTTCCAATGATAATAAAGTTTTAACAGACTTTTTTGAAACTGGAGTCTACGATATTGAACGTGATTTTATAAAAACAATCAGTCCTTCAATGGACATTTTGATTTCTTCAAACCTGGAGCGATTTTTATTTGAAATGACTGATCATGACAGCAAGAAAATAAATAAATGGTATCAAGAACTTGAACAGAATAACAAATTTGAAATTGATTTGCAGACAAAAGGAAAAATTGAAAGTCTTTTTAGTGGGCATTTTTGTACTGAAAATGAGGCTAAAGCTCAAATAAAATCAACTTATGATAAATTCAATTATTTACTTGATCCACATACTGCTGTTGCTGTGAATTCTCTAAATAAATATAGAAAGCAGACTGAGGATCAAAGACCTGCTGTAATTGCTTCAACTGCAAATCCATATAAATTTAGTCGAGCAGTTTTAGAATCTCTAAAAGAAGAAAAATTGTCTAAAGATGAATATAGAATTATAGAAGAATTAGAAGAGTTAACTGAATTTGAAATTCATAGAGGACTCAAAGGTTTAGAAACTATGGAGAGCAGACATGATCATAATTCTAGCAAAGATTCTTTAAAAGAAAAAATAGCTGAAATTCTTGAACTTAAAAATTAGGTGATTTAATGTCAGATAAGCGGCTGTATTTTTTTGATAATGCAAAATATATATTAATTGTTTTAGTTTTAGTCGGACATTTTTTTGAAGTGATTTTGGATCAGAATGAGCTTGCTAAATCTTTATATATTTTAATTTATACATTCCATATGCCAGCATTTATCTTTATTGCGGGTTATTTTAGTAATATAAATTATAATCTAAAAAATTATTTACTTAAAATCTTTAAAGAGTTATTAATACCTTATTTTATATTTCAGCTTTTATATCAGAGTTTTGATGCATTATTAAATGATTTTAATCTTTCTTTAAATTTTAAAAAACCTTATTGGATTTTATGGTTTTTATTGTCATTATTCTTTTGGCGTCTTTTAATTTATTTTATAGAAAAGTTAAATATAAAACCATTTTTAATTATTAGTGTAATAGTTACTGCTGCTTTTTTGATTGGCTTTTTAGATGAATTTGGAAGAATTTATTCAGCTTCTAGAACAGTTGTATTTTTTCCATTTTTTATATTTGGTTATTATATTAAAAAATACAGTAAAATTAATAAATTCAAAAAATATTTAAACAAATTTAGTATTAAATTTGTTTATCTAATTTTTTTATTAGAAATTATTCTGATTTATTTTTATTTAAATGATTTAAATTTAGAGATATTATATGGTTCTTCAGGTTATATAAATAATGATTTAAGTCATGATCTTAGTTTGTTGAACAGATTTATTTTTTTATTGACTGCTTCAATTAATATGTTTTTATTTTTTAATATCGTACCAAAAATGAGAATTAAAATTTCATCTTTAGGAGCAAGAAGCATTTATCCATATTTATTACATGGGTTTATAGTTATATTTTTAAAAAAATATGATTTATTTTATTTTATAAAATCAGATTCAAAGTTAATTATTTATTTTCTTTTAGCAGTTTTTTTGAGTTGGCTTTTAGCAGCTAAAAAAATAAGAAATATTTTTAAATATATTATAGAATTTTAGGAGAATAATGATGGTACTGTTTATGTCTTATTTGCCGCTGTGGAAAGAAGCTTTAATTCTTGCCTGGCCGGTAATGTTAAATCACATATTTACTACAGCTATGAGAACAACAGACATGATTTTAATGGGATATTTCGGTCCGGCCGCGGTAACCGCTGTTGGATTGGGAGATGTCTGGGAAAGTATTATTTTAAGAATTGCACTAGGTTTGGGAAGTGGAAGTATTTCTTTAATTTCTCAAGAAAGTGGGACTAATACAGCTGCTGCAGAGGCCAATAAAGACACAATTTTATCACTGGTAATTGTAATTTCTTTTATTACCGGAATTCCTTTTGTTTTTATTGCTTTCCTTTTTGCAGAAAAAATGATTTCGATACTTGGAGCAGCTCCTGAAGTTATAGAGCTTGGCGCTCAATATCTTTTAATTATTTTTGCAGCTGCCCCTTTTCGAATTGTTGCAATTGTTGCTGCTAGAGCACTTCAGGGGAGTGGAGATACCAGAACTCCAATGGTTGTTGAGGTTATTTCAAATTTAATTAATATTATTTTATCAGTTGGACTATCATTGGGAATAGGAATTTTCCCTGAAATTGGCGTACCTGGAGTAGGAATTGGAACCTTTACTGCCAAAACATTGTCAGCAGTTATATATATCTTAATCTTTTTAAGTCCCAAAAGTGAATTCAACTTAAAAAACCCAATCAAAAACTTTAATTTCATTTTAATTAAACAATTATTTAAAGTAAGTTCACCTAAAATTGCTGAAGGACTTTATCAAAGTTTGATTACTTTTCCCTTTAATTCTATTGTACTTCTTTTTGGAACGGAAGCTGCGGCAGCATATCACATAGCCAGAAGAGTTTTTCAGCAATTGATAGCTCCAATGCATCGCTCATATTATACTGTAACAGCTATTTTGAGCGGACAAAAAATTGGGGCAGCTAAAATAGAGGAAAGCAAAAAAACAGTCGAGGCAATGTTGATTTTAACAATAATTTCTATTGGTGGTTTTTCATTATTGATATTTTTTGGATCACCTTATTTAGTCAGATTATTTGGTGACAACCCAGAAACTTTAAAAATTGCTATTCGTTTTTTAAAAGCTTTAAGCCTTGGGGGGCCACTAATTACTATTTACGGAGTTTTAGCCGGTCATTTAAATGGGGCTGGAAATACTAACTCGGCTTTTTTTGCGAATTTGATTTCTCAAACTTTTTTAAAACTTGGACTGGGTTATGTGCTGGCTGTATATTTTGAGCTTGGATTACTTGGGATTTTAATAGCTCTTCCAGCTGATTTTTTAGGGAGGGCACTCTGGGTAGGAAGAAAATATTTAAGCAATGATTGGATAGCCGAAGCTGATATTTTAATTTCTGAAAGAAGAAAATCTAATAATTAATGCAGGTCAAAATAGTTTTAGATAGAATTATATAATATGGAATAAACATATATTAATATTTATAAATGTTAAATAAAACTATTACTGTGAGGTATCAAAATGATTAAAAGACAGGAAATATATATCAAACTAAAGAATTTCCAAAAAAGAACTGTGCTTTTAATTTCAACTATCACTATTATGGCAGCCTTGATTGCTTTTTTAGTATATTTAAGTGGAGGAACAAGATACAGCTATCCCCATCTCATATATTTACCAATTTTGATAACCGCTTATTTTTATAAAGTTAAAGGTGGAATAATATCAGCAATTTTGTCTGGTTTATTTTTAGGGCCTTTAATGCCTCTTAATACTGATTTGATGCTGATGCAGAGTCAACCTAACTGGATTTTCAGAATTTCGTTATTAAGTATAGTAGGTGCTTTAGCTGGATCACTATTTTCTTTATTGGATAATCAATTAGAAAAAGTTAATGAAATTGCTTATTATAATCAAGAAACAGGATTAGCTAATCAGGTGAAAATGAAAGAAGATCTGGAAGCAAAAATCAAAGAGGGAAAAGATTTTCATCTAATAATTATTAGTGTTGACAATTTTTTAGATATTTATAAATTAATTGGTTTTATGAACTTTTCTAATTATATTAATAAACTGGTAGATCATATTAAAAACTTTAAACATTTAAAAAATAGTATTTATCATATAAATGAAAACAAATATGGGCTGATCGTTGAAAAAAATAAAATAGATGATATTGCTATTTTTCTAAAGGATTTTGTTGGTTATCTAGAGCAGGCAGTAGATTTTAAGCAGGTATCAATATTTAATGATATAACACTTGGGATTTCAACATATCCTGAGCAGAGTCAAATAGCTGATGAACTTATAAATCAATGTTTTTTAGCTTTAGAAAAAGCAGATGATAAAAAAATTCATTATTGGATTTATGAAAAATCAATAACTGCTATCGATTGCTCATATAATAATATTGAACTATTAGCTCAGGTTAAAGATTCAATTACAAAGAATCATTTTGAATTATTTTATCAACCTAAAATTAATTTAAAAAATAATGAAATTGAAGCTTTTGAGGCTTTAATTAGATGGCATCATCCTGAAAAAGGATTTATGCCTCCAGCGGAATTTGTTTCTGTTGTTGAAAAGAGCAGTCTAATTGAATCATTAACTAATTGGGTAATTAGATCAGCTGCAGATGATTTAAATATATTTAAAGAAAATACTTTAGCTAATAATTTTAACCTGGCAGTTAATATTTCTGCTAGAAATCTGCAGCAGCCTGATTTTACAGAAAATTTAACTGAGATTCTTAATAACAAAGGAATAGATCCACATAATTTCAGTTTAGAAATTACAGAAACTGAATTAATGATCGATATAAAAGAAAATATAAAAAAACTTAAGAAACTAAAAGAAATAGGTATTAAAATCTATTTAGATGATTTTGGTAAAGGTTATTCTTCTTTAAGATATCTTAAAGAATTACCAGTTGATTTTATAAAGATTGATAGATATTTTATTAAATCAATTGATATAGAAAAATCAGTTGAAAATATAATATATTCTATAATTAATATGGCTCATGCATTGGATCTTAAGGTGGTGGCAGAAGGGGTAGAAACTAAAAACCAGTTAGATTTTTTAAAAAAGATAAATTGTGATTATGCTCAGGGCTATTATTTTGCAAGACCAGATAATAAAAAAAATGTTATTAACTGGGTAAAAGAGAATGATAGCTATATTTTAAATTAATTTTGAGGTGAAAATATTGGAGTTTAAGCAGACTGAAATAAAAGATATTCCTCAGGTGATGGAGATTATAAGGGCTGCTAAAAAACATTTAAAAAATAAGGGAATAGACCAGTGGCAGAATAATTATCCAAATTCTGAGACACTTAAAAAAGATATAAAAGATAATAATTCCTATATTATTAAAGTGGATGATCAAATAATTGCCGCTGCAGCAATTATTTTTGGTGATGATCCTACTTACACTTATATAGAAGCTGGAAAATGGTTAAGCTCAGGCAATTATGGAGTTATTCATCGGGCAGTAGTTGAAGAAGAGTATAAGGGCCGGGGTATAGCTTCAGAAATATTTACTCAGACTTATGAACTTGCAAAAGAAAGAGGAATTACAAGTATTCGAATTGATACTCATCCAGATAATATTGCAATGAAGCGAGCAATAAAAAAAGAAAAATTTAATTATTGTGGAATTATTTATACAGAATCTGGAAGTAAAAGATTAGCTTATGAAAAAATATTATAAACTTTAAAGAGAACTTTAATATACTGATTTTATTGTCTTAGAAAGGAGAAATAAATGAAAGATTTAAAGTATCTAAAACTTTTATCAGAACAGTTTCCAAATATTCCAGAAGTTAGTACAGAAATTATTAACTTGAAGGCAATTTTAAACCTTCCAAAAAGCACAGAACATTTCTTAACTGACTTACATGGAGAAGCTGAAGCTTTTAAATATATGCTGAAAACAGCTTCTGGTGTTGTTGAGTATAAGATAGATCAAATTTTTGGTGATGAATTAAAAGATACTGAAAAAAGAGAGCTGGCAACTTTAATTTTTTATCCTAAATCAAAGATGAAAGAACTAGATGAACGGGGTGGGATACCACCGGAATGGTACAAAGAAGCTTTAGATTATATGGTCCGTATTTCTCAAGAGGTTTCTTCTATATATACTAGATCAAAGGTTAGAAAAGCTCTACCAGAAAAATTTGCTTACATTATCGAGGAGCTGCTGCACATTAAAATTTGTGACCCCAATAAAAAGGATTATAAAAATCAAATTTTGACAACTATAATTGAGGTTGGTCAGGCTAAAGATTTTATTATAGCATTATCGGAGTTAATTCAGAGTTTTGCAGTTGATAAACTTCATATTATTGGTGATATTTATGATCGTGGACCCTCTCCAGATATTATTATGGATGTTTTAAAATCACATCATAATGTTGATATTCAGTGGGGAAATCATGACATTTTATGGATGGGAGCTGCTCTGGGGCAAAAGTCATTAGTTGCTACAGCTTTAAGAATTGCGCTTCGTTATGGTAATTTAGAATTTTTAGAAGAAAGATATGGAGTTAATATGAGGCCTCTGGCAAGATTTGCGATGAACTATTATCCAGATCCAGATCCAGAATTGTTTAATCCTCATCTCATTGATAGAGAACTGGATGAAAATGAAATTAAAATAATGTCTCAAATGCAGAAAGCTATAGCAATAATTCAATTTAAATTAGAGGGACAGTTAATAAAAAAACACCCTGAATTCCAGATGAATGAAGCTCTTTATTTAGAAAAAATTGATTATGACAACTATATTTTAAAATTAAATGGAAAAGAATATGAACTAACTGATCAAGATCTGCCAACAATTGTTGCTGATGATCCTTATAGTTTAAGTGGCTGGGAAGAAGAAGTTATAAACCAGCTGAGTTATTCTTTTCAAAACAATGATAAACTGCAGGAAGATATTAGATATTTATTTAATAATGGCAGTATGTATAAAGAATACAATGGTAATCTTTTATATCACGGCTGTATACCAATGACAGAAGAAGGAGAATTCTCTACTATCAAAGTCGATGGTGAGACATACAGCGGCAAAACATTAATGGACTTTTTTGATGATATTGTTAGGCGCAGTTATTCAAGTCAAAAAGAAGATGCTGATTTTAAAGACTGGCTCTGGTATCTCTGGCGGGGAGAATATTCACCTTTATTTGGTAAAGATCGGATGACTACATTTTTAAGATACTTTACCGATGAAGATGAGCCAGAATTATATAAAGAAAATAAGAACCCTTATTATCAGGCCCGCGAAAATGAAGAGATTTGCAAAAAAATACTGGCAGAATTTGAGCTGGATACTGAACACGGCCATATTATTAATGGACATACACCGGTGGCTCAGAAAAAAGGTGAGAGTCCAATTAAAGGTAATGGTAGACTGCTTGTTATTGATGGAGGTATTTCTGCTGCTTATCATGAAAAAACTGGAATAGCAGGCTATACTCTAACCTATAGTAATACCAAAATGCGTTTAATTTCGCATGAGCCATTTGTAAGTAAAAAAGAGGCTCTGCATAAAGACAGCAGAGACACTATTTCTGCAGTAGAAGTCTTAAAGTTTGAGCATCCACAAAAAATAGCTGATACAGATATAGGTAAAAAATTAAGTGAAGATGTTAAATATTTGATGCAGCTGCTTGAAGCTTATAAAGATGGTATTATTAAAGAAAAATATAATTAAAATTAAGAACCAGGGGAATAAAAGCCTCTGGTTTTTTTATGTCTATTTATGTTCACGCACCGGGAAGGTGAACATAAATGAACA
>JBNJFG010000029.1:0-24137 GCA_051746665.1 Bacillota bacterium | reverse complement strand
AAAAAATTAAAAGCTGAGGGCTTTAAAATTGCTGTAGGTTCATCAAGCAGAAATGCAAGAAAAGTTTTAAAGCAGTTAAAAATTTATGATATGTTTGATGCGATTTCAGATGGTAATAGTGTAGAAAATGCAAAACCTGCCCCGGATTTATTTCTACACACTGCTAAAAATCTTGGGGTTGAGCCCGAAGAATGTGTAGTTTTAGAAGATGCAGAATCTGGAGTAGAAGCCGCATTATCTGCAAATATGAAAGCGGTTGGAGTGGGACCTGAAGCAAGAGTTGGTAAAGCACATTTAGTATATGGAAATGTTGGATCCATTGATTTTGATGAAATTTTAAAAAAATTATAAAAAAAGAAGGATTTTTAGAGTCTGTAAAGAATAGTATTATTAAGAGTCAATTATTACAGACTCTTTTTTATTTAAATTTTCGCAAGCGCTTGCGTAAATTTGTTAGGTGCTTCAATTGGAGGCTAAAAATGCAGATTACTCTTAAAGATATTGCTAGGATAGCTGGTGTTGCAGAATCAACTGTTTCCAGAGCTTTAAATGATAAACCTGGGGTTGGCAGAGATACAAAGCTTAAGATTTTAAAAATAGCAAAAGAAAATAATTATAGACCCAATCAACTAGCACGAGGATTAGCTGCTAAACAAACTAATATGATAGCTGTTATTCTCTCAGAAATGGAAAGCCCAGGCAATATTGAAATAGTTAAAAGCATTGAAAAGGCTGCTGAAGAAAAAGGTTACCAAATAATACTGTGTAATACAAATAACCAGGAAGAAAAGGAAAAATCTTATCTTTCACTTTTAGAATCGAATCAAGTTGATGGTGCAATTTTTATTGGTGGTAAGCTGGTAGGAAGTCATCTTTTGAGAGCTAGTTTTAGTCCAGAGAATAATATAGTTTTAGTTAATCGTCTTGCAGAAGAAAATTTTTTTACTTCAGTTTTGACTGATTACAGTCAGGGGATTTATAAAGCTGTAGAACATCTTGTTGAACAAGGATTTCAAAGCATTGCTCTTATTTGTGGTCAGCAAATAGATTTGATTGAAGAAGAAAAAATTAGTGGTTATAAATCAGCTTTAAATAACGCTGGATTAGAAGTTAAGCAAGAGCTAATATTCCCAACTAAAGCTGATAGACAGGCTGGTTATAATGTTTTTGTAGATATTATTAAAAAAGGAGTTATTCCAGATGCCTTTATTTCAACAAGAGAATTAACAACAATTGGGCTGGTGGAGGCTATTAAAATGGGGGGCTATTTTATCCCGGATGATTTTGCAGTTGTTGGCTATGGTAATAACATACTTACGTCAGTAATAGAACCACCACTTACTGTAATAAGTGAACCTGTCGAAAAATTAGCAAATTATTCTTTTGAGTTTTTATTAAAATTAATTAATGAAAAAATGAATGATCAACAAATTGAAGTTTTAACTCCCGAATTAATTATCAGGGAGTCATCAATATCAAAATATAATTAAAATCATGAGGAGGATTTTTAATGGCAAGTGTAACTTTAGAACATGTTTATAAGCGTTTTGGTGATTTAGTGGCAGTAAAGGATCAGAGTTTAGAAATTAAGGACAAAGAATTTGTTGTTTTGGTTGGCCCATCTGGCTGTGGTAAATCTACTACTTTAAGAATGATTGCCGGTCTGGAAGAAATTAGTGAGGGTGATATTAAAATTGGGGATAACATAGTTAATGATGTAGCTCCGAAGGATAGAGATATCGCTATGGTTTTCCAGAACTATGCTCTTTATCCTCATATGAATGTTTATGATAACATGGCTTTTGGGCTTAAATTGCGCAAATTTCCTAAAGATGAAATTGAAAGAAGAGTTCAAGAGGCTGCTGATATTTTGGGTATTGAGCAGCTGCTGGAAAGAAAACCTAAACAGTTATCTGGTGGTCAGAGACAGCGTGTTGCTTTAGGACGTGCAATTGTACGTGAACCACAGGTATTCTTAATGGATGAGCCTCTTTCTAATCTTGATGCAAAGTTAAGAGTTCAAATGAGAACTGAATTATCTAAATTACATCATGAATTACAGACAACAATGATTTATGTAACTCATGATCAGACTGAAGCGATGACTATGGGAGACAGAATTGTTGTACTTAAAGATGGTGTTATTCAGCAGGTTGATGATCCATTATCTCTATATAACCATCCTAATAATATGTTTGTTGGTGGATTTATTGGTTCTCCAGCTATGAACTTTATGGATGCTAAAATTGAAAAAGATGGAGATATTTACTATGTTGATGGTGATGGAACTTTTAGAATTCGTATTCCTGAGGATAAAGAAAAATATATTAAAGATTATGTAGATAAAGAAGTGGTTTTTGGCTGCAGACCTGAAGATATTGTAGATACAGATATTAATCATGATTTTGAAGTTGAAGAAGATAATTCTTTTGAAGCGGATGTTGATGTTGTGGAGCCTATGGGTTCTGAAATTTATCTGTATTTAGCTGAGGCTGGTCATTCTTTAATTGCTCGGGTAGAAGCTGAAAGCAAAGCCCAAACAGGAGATACTATCTCACTTGGTGTTGATTTAAGAAAAATTCATATTTTTGATGCTGAAACAGAAGAGTGTTTATTTTAAACTAAAGTTCTGAAATTTATTGGCAATTACAATTATATATATAAAGTATAAGAGCAGCTGAAATTTTAATTCAGCTGCTTTTTTGATTAATTGATATATTTCAAGTATAATTATTATATAAGTACTATAAAGATGATTGCTTAATTAGGAGGATTAATAATGCCTCGACAAAAAAAAGATTTTTTGTTAAATCCAGTAGTTGTAATTATTATTACTTTTATAGTGGTAATTGCTGTTTTTAATTTTTATCAAAACATGACTAAAATAAATCAGATTGAAACTAAAATCAGTGAAATTGAAACTCAAATTACTGAAGAAAAAGCTAAAAATGAAAAATTAAAAAACCAGATAGAAAATAGCGATAATAATGAATATATAGAAGAAATTGCCAGAGAAAAATTGGGGCTGGTTAAACCAGGTGAAAAATTATTGATACCGGTGGAATCAGAAAACATGAATGAAGATCAAGAAAAAGATAAAAATAATTAAAAGATTGAAATTAAATAATAATTTATATAACTTTTAATAATAAAAATAAAGGAGTTTTAAGATGTCAGAATATATAAAGATAGATTTATTTAAATTAGCCGCCTCAAAATTAAATTTAAAAAAAGAAAATATCAAGTCAACTGTTGAATTATTAGATGGAGGAAATACAGTTCCTTTTATTGCTCGTTACAGAAAAGAAATGACAGGAAGTCTTGATGAAGAAGAAATTAGAAATATAGAAGAAAAAATAGATTATTTGCGCAGGTTAAATGAGCGCAAAAATGAAGTTGCAGCAGCAGCAGATAAACAAGATAAATTAAATGAAGAAGTTTTAGATAAACTCAAAAAGGCTGATACATTACAGGAAGTAGAAGATTTATATCGACCATTTAAGGTTAAAAAACAAACTAAGGCTGCTAAAGCAGTTGAAAAGGGACTGCAGCCTTTAGCTGAAATAATTTTTAATCAGCAAAAGACTAAGCCTGAAATTAACAAGCTGGCCCAGGAATATTTGGATCCAGAAAAAGAATTAGATACAGCAGCAGATGTTTTAAGTGGAGCTCAGGACATAATTGCAGGGGATATTTCTGATGATGCTGATCTTCGAAAAAAATTAAGAGTTTATGTTTTCAAAACTGCTAAAATTGTTTCTGAACAAAAAAATGAAGAAGAAGAAAGAAAATATCAGGATTATTATGAGTTTAAAGAATCTATTAATAAAATCCCTCCTCACCGCATTTTAGCTTTAAATAGGGGTGAAAATGAAGATATTTTAAGAGTTAAAGCAGAAGTGGATGATGAACGTGCTTTAGAAATGATTTATAAATTTTATGATTTTAATAAAAAAAATAGTCAGGGGTTTGAATATATTAGTAATGCAGTAGACTATGCATATAAAAGATTGATTTTTCCTTCATTAGAACGTGAAATCAGAAATAATTTAACTGAAAAAGCGGAAGAAAAAGCTGTTAGTAATTTTTCAACAAATCTACACTCTTTATTAATGCAGCCACCTTTAGAAGATAAAAAAGTACTTGCTGTTGACCCAGCTTTTAGAACAGGCTGCAAATTATCAGCTTTAGCAGAAAATGGTGAGTTATTAGAGACAGATGCAATTTATCCTCACCCTCCTGTCAATAAAAAGGGAGAATCTGCTGAAATAGTTGCTAAATTGGTTAAAAAGCATGATATCGATATAATTGTAATTGGTAATGGAACTGCAAGTAGGGAAACCGAAACTTTTATTGCTGAGTTAATTAAAGGTGGTATGGATGTTGAATACACTATTGTTAGTGAGGCAGGAGCTTCAGTTTATTCTGCTTCTAAATTAGCACGCAGGGAATTCCCAGAGTTAGATGTTTCAATTAGAGGAGCTATCTCTATTGGACGTAGAATACAAGATCCCCTTGCTGAGTTGGTGAAAATTGATCCTAAATCATTAGGTGTTGGAATGTATCAACATGATATTTCAAAAAAGAGGTTGGAAAAAGCTTTAAATGAAGTTGTAGTGGATGCTGTTAATCACGTTGGGGTAGAAATAAATACTGCTTCTGCTGCTCTTTTGACTTATGTTGCTGGAATAAGTTCTAATAATGCTGAAAAAATAATTGAGCACCGCAGTCAAAAAGGTGATTTTAACAAACGTAAAGAACTGCTTGATGTATATGGTTTTGGCCCCAAAACTTTTGAACAGGCTGCGGGCTTCATTCGTTTAGACTCCCAAGAAGATCCTTTTGCAGTTACTCCTATACATCCTGAATCTTATAAGGCAGCAGAAAAAATATTAGAAAATATTGATTATCTTGCTGCAGATATTCGAGATAAAGAAAAGCTAAAACAGTTAAGAGAAAAATTAAATGAAATTGACTTAGTAAAAACAGCTGCAGATTTAGAAATTGGGCTTCCAACTGCTAAGGATATAATTACTTCACTAAAACAGCCAGGTCGTGATCCAAGAGATTCTATGCCTGCACCTATTTTTAGAAAAGATATTTTAAAAATAGAAGATATTAAATCTGGAATGATATTTAAAGGTAAGGTGAGAAATATAGTTGACTTTGGAGCATTTGTTGATATTGGTTTAAAACAGGATGGATTGCTTCATATTTCAGAAATGAGTCAAATGTATGTTAGTGACCCCTTTGAAATTGTCGAAATAGGTCAAAATATAGAAGTTAAAGTTCTTGATGTTGATCAAAAAAGAGAGAGAATCTCATTAACTTTAAAATTTTAGCTTATAAATTTGACAGTTCTGACTAAATTAAGTTATAATGAGTACAATATTAATATCTAGGGAGGAATTTTTTAAAGATGTCCATTGAAGTTGGTACTATAGTTGTAGGAGAAGTTACAGGGATAACAAATTTCGGTGCTTTTGTTGAGTTGGAAAGCGGAGAGACTGGCCTTGTTCATATTTCAGAGGTTGCTAACACATATGTTAAAGATATTAGTAATTTCTTAAAAGAAGGCGATGAAGTTAAGGTTAAAGTTATTAATGTTGATGACGACGGGAAAATTGGTCTTTCCATCAAACAATTAGAGGACCCAGATGACAGAATTGATCATGCTCCAGAAATGTCCTTTGATGAAAAAATGGAACGTTTCTTGAAGCAGAGCAGTGAACGTCAGCAAGATCTAAAAAGTAGAGAGGCAAAGAATGGCGGTAGTTCCAACTAAATATTTGCCAATTTTTTATTAACTTTTTAAACATCCTTTAATTCGTTTAAGGGGTGTTTTCTCTTTTTATATTAATGAAATAATAATAATTTTACAGGGAGAAGTAATAATGAATGAGCATAAAATTATAGAGCTGCAGTTAGGAAGAAATATTGAAAATTTTATTGAAACAGCTAAATACTGTCCATTTGGTTTCCCAGCTGTAATAACTGTCAATCCATTTATTAACAATGTTCCAGCCCCAACAATTTATTGGTTGAGCTGTCCTTATTTAAATTATCAAGTTGATCGTTTAGAAGCAGAAAGTAATTTGATTTCTGATTTAAGAGATAAGTTACAATCTGAACAAAAATTTAAAGCGGAAATGAATGAAGCTCATAAAAAATATGCAGATCAAAGGGAAAAATTATTGGACGAGGAACAGTTGAATATAGCGAAAAATATTTCTAAGGATTTATATCAGGTACTGCTGAAATCTGGTGTTGGTGGAATTAGAGAAAAAGAAGGTATAAAGTGTTTACATACACATCTGGCTGATTTTTTAGTTAATGAATTTAATCCAGCCGGGGAAATTGTATTTAAAAAGATTGATTGGCCTGATAACTGTCAAATTTGTAAAGAAAGGGTTGATGAATTTGAGAGCAGCTGCAGTTGATATTGGAACAAATTCTTGTAGATTATTAATAGCAGAAAAAAAATCAGATAAATCTTTTGATATTTTAAATAGGAATTTAGAAATTACTAGACTTGGTGAAGGTGTAGATCAAAATAAAATCTTAAAAGAAAAAGCTGTTAACCGAGTTTTTAATGTTTTAAAAGAATATAAAAAAACAGCAGATAAATTTCAGGTAGATAGCATACGTGTTGTTGGGACAAGTGCTCTAAGAGATGTAAAAAACTCTCACTTATTAGCTGAAAAAATTAATGATTTAGGACTTAAACTAGAAATAATAAGTGGAGAAAAAGAAGCTGAATTAAATTATTTGGGAGCAGTCTCTAATCTGGAAGATAACTTTCTATTAATAGATATTGGTGGTGGAAGCACAGAATTTATCTGGTCAGATTCTTCTGAAATAAATTTTAGAAGTTTGGATGTTGGCTGTGTCAGAATGACAGAAAAATTTATATCAGCTCCCGAAGAAAAAGTTAGCTTAACTGAAATAAATAAGATTAAAAATCATGTAGATAATTTACTTTTAAAAGAATTGGAATTAGATGAAAAATTTAAAGTTAAAGGTGTAGGTGGTACAATAACTACCTTAGCTGCTGTTAAACTTGCTTTAGAAGTCTATGATAGTAGTAAAATAGAGAATTTAAAACTCAAATATTCAGAGTTAGAAAAAATTATGAATAGACTAACTGAACTTAACTTAGAAGCAAGAAAAAAAGTTAAGGGTCTACAGCCCAAAAGAGCTGATATTATTGTGTCAGGTCTTATTATTTTAATGACTATTATGGAATATATAAATAGTCAAGAGCTTTACGTTAGTGATCATGATTTATTATATGGTTTATTAAAAGAAGAGTTATTTCATTAAATAACTTATTAGATGTCTATACATTTATTTTTCGAAAAGAAGTTAAATAATGGAGGCTTTTATAATGGAAAGTAGTTTCAGAGATTTTATTGAGAAAAATAATTTACTTAACAATTGTAAAAGCTTATTAATTGGTGTATCAGGAGGACCAGATTCATTAGCAATGTTAAATTTGTTTTGTGAACTAAATAATGGATTTGATATAAAAATAGCTGCTGCTCATTTAGACCATATGTTTAGAGAAGAATCTTCTTTTGAAGCTGATTTTGTAGAAAAATTTGCGCAGGATAAAGGAATTAAGTTTTTTCGAAAAAGAGAAAATTTACCAGAGTTAATAAAAAAACAAAATATTTCTGCTGAGGCAGCTGCTAGAGAGGTTAGATTTAATTTTTTTAGGGAGATTATGAATAAATATAATTATGATTTATTAGCTCTTGCTCATCATAGGGATGATCAGGCAGAAACTGTTTTGTTAAATTTATTTAGA
Source organism: Bacillota bacterium (assembly GCA_051746665.1). Classification (GTDB taxonomy): domain Bacteria; phylum Bacillota; class Halanaerobiia; order Halanaerobiales; family Halanaerobiaceae; genus Halanaerobium. The sequence continues at coordinate 16,327 of JBNJFG010000029.1, read as the reverse complement.
GGTAGTGGTCTGCAGGGCTTAAGTGGAATTCAGCCAAAAGTAAAGCTCGAAGAACTAAAAGTCATTCATCCTATGCTTTGTTTTAGCAAAGAAGAAATTTTAGATTATTGCAAAGAAAAGGAGTTAAACCCTCGTTTTGATAGCAGTAATAAAAAAAATATTTACAGTCGGAATATAATTAGAAACAAAATTTTTCCTGTTGTAGAAAGTAGGATTAATGATAAAGCAAGAGAAGTAATTGCTCGCAGCAGTAATATTATAGCATCAGAAAACAAATTTATAGAGCAGTTAGCATTAAAAAAATATAAAGAAATTTTAATAGAAGAAAATACCCTTAAAGTCATAATTGACTTTATTAAATTCAAAAAAATTGATCAGGTTTTACAGCGAAGAATATATAGGCTTATCTATAATAAAATTAATAATAATCTTGATGATTTATATTTTGATCATATATTAGAAATTGAAAAATTAATTAATAATGATCAAACAGGAAGAGGAATAGATATAGCTTCTAAAATAAGGGTAGAAATAAGTTATTCTAAGCTAATTTTTTTTAAAAACGAGATTTCAAATGATAAAAATAAAAAAATTATAGAAATAAAATTGGATGAAGAAGTTGAAATTGATAAAAAACGCAGCCTGAGTTCTGCAGTTATAGATAAGAAAGATTTTTCTTTTGTTGAGAGCTCAGATTGTTCTGCTTTTGATTTAAATAAATTAAACTTACCTTTGAAAATAAGAAGCAGAAAACCAGGAGATAAATTTGTGCCATTAGGAATGAATGGACATAAAAAAGTAAAAGACATTTTGATCGATGAAAAAGTTCCAAAATATTTAAGAGAAAAGGCCTCATTAGTTGTTGATGCAAAAGACAATATAATTTGGCTGGCTCCATATAGAATTTCTGATGATTATAAAATCACCGAAGAAACAGATAAGGTTTTAATTTTAAGATTAAAATATAATTAGGAGGATTTAAAATGGGTAAAAACACTGTTTTCACAGATGATATTAAAGAGGTTGTAATTGATGAAAAAGAAATAGAAAATAGAATTCAAGAACTAGGAAAAGAAATAACAGCTATTTATAACGATGATGATGATATTGTAATGCTTTGTATTTTAAGAGGGGCTATTTTATTTATGGCTGATCTGGCAAGAGAAATCGATTTGCCGGTAGTTTTTGATTTTATGGATGTTTCTAGTTACGGTGCTTCTACTGAATCGTCTGGAGTAGTAAGAATTATTAAAGATATGGAAGAAAATATTGAGGGCAGGCATCTATTAATTGTTGAAGATATTATAGATACTGGCCGCACATTAAAACACGTAATAGATATGCTTAAAACACGTGACCCTAAAAGCATTAAAGTTGTTACCTTATTAGATAAACCAGATAGAAGAGTTAAAAAAGAAATTGATGCAGATTTTAATGGTTTCGAAATAGAAGATAAATTTGTTGTTGGTTATGGCCTTGATTTTGCTGAAAAATATAGAAACCTTTCATTTATTGGTGTTTTAAAAGAAAAATTATATATATAAATACTCAGCGGCTTAAATGTTTAAATATTAATATTTATATTTATATATTTTTTCTAATTTAAATTTAATATTCATAGTTTATAATATATTTTAGCTGAGCATTTCGTTATTATTTGATTACGAAAAATTACTAATAACTAAAAGGGAGTTTATTTACAAAATATAAATATTATGTTATAATATTTTACTGTATATGATTTAAGTCGTAGGGGAGGTAAAGAAATTTGAATAAGTTTGTTAAAAATATAGGATTTTATTTAATTCTGATTGCTATATCTATTTTAGTTGCTCAATTTTTCATGCAGCAGGGACCATCTACTATAGAAGAATTCACATACACTAATCTTTTACAAGAGGTTGAAGCTGACACTATTAATGAGGTAACTATTATAGGAAATCAGGAAGTGACAGGTACATTTAATAATAGAGAATTTAAAGTTCCAGTTCCACCGGAAGCAATTCCATCGTTGATGCAGGAATTAAGAGCTGGTGATGTTAATATAAAAACTAAACCACAGCCAACAACACCATGGTGGATCAATATTTTAAGTTATATTTTACCTGTTGTAATTTTAATTGTAGCCTGGATTTTTATTATGCAGAAAATGCAGGGTGGCGGCAGTAAAATGATGTCATTTGGAAAAAGCAAGGCTAAACTGAATGAAAGTGATGTTAATGTAACTTTTAATGATGTTGCAAATTATGATGAGGTAAAAGAAGAACTGCAGGAAGTAATTCAATTTTTACAAAAACCGGATAAATTTACTGAGCTAGGTGCTCAAGTACCTAAAGGAGTATTGATGGTCGGACCTCCAGGAACTGGTAAAACCTTAATGGCCAAGGCAGTTGCAGGAGAAGCTGGTGTTCCATTTTACTTTATCAGTGGATCTGATTTTGTGGAAATGTTCGTTGGTGTTGGTGCTTCTAGAGTTAGAGATTTATTTGAAAAAGGTAAAAAGAATGCACCCTGTATTATTTTTATTGATGAACTTGATGCTGTTGGTCGTCAGCGTGGTGCTGGCCTTGGGGGCGGTAATGATGAGCGCGAACAGACATTAAATCAGCTTTTAGTTGAGATGGATGGTTTTGAACCAAATGAAGGTATAATATTAATGGCTGCTACAAATAGACCTGATGTATTAGATCCTGCTTTATTAAGGCCTGGTCGTTTTGATCGTCAGGTAATGGTTGATAAACCAGATAGATTAGGAAGACAGAAGATATTAGAAATTCATGTTAAAAATAAACCTTTAGATGATAATATAGATTTAGAAGTTTTAGCTAAAAGAACTCCTGGTTTTACTGGTGCCGATATGGAGAACCTGGCAAATGAAGCTGCTATTTTAGCTGCCAGAAGAGCGAAAAAAATCATTGCAATGAAAGAATTTGATGATGCAATTGATAGAGTAATTGCTGGTCCAGCCAAGAAAAGCAGAATTGTAACTGATAAAGAAAAAAATCTTGTTTCATATCATGAAACAGGACATGCTTTATTAGGTGAGTTATTAGAGCATGCTGATCGAACACATAAAGTAACAATAATACCTAGAGGTAGAGCCGGTGGATTTACTGTTCCGCTTCCTCAAGATGATCAGAACTTTATGACTAAAGGACAATTATTAGATAAAGTTACTAGTTTAATGGGCGGAAGAGCTGCAGAAGCTATTTTTCTAGATGATATTAGTACTGGTGCTCAGAATGATATAGAGAGATCAACTAAAATCATTAGAGCTATGGTAACTGAATATGGTATGAGTGAAAACTTAGGTCCTTTAACTTTAGGTCAAAAGCACGATCAGCAGGTATTTTTAGGTAGAGATATATCTCGCCAAAGAAATTACAGTGAAGAAGTTGCTGCTCGTATTGATAAAGAGATTAGTAAAATGGTCGAGGAATGTTATAGTAAAGCAGAAAGACTTTTAAGAGATAATTCTGATATAGTAGAAAATATTGTGTCTGCTCTTAAAGAACATGAGACTTTAAATTCTGATCAAATCAAACGTATAATGAGAGGCGAAGAAATAACTGGTGACCCAAACAAAGATAGAATAGAAGAAGATAATTCTGAAGGAGATCAGGATAATAAAGAAGGTATAATTACTACTTTTAAACCTGAACCACAGAATGCTTAAATATAATATTAATCTAAAAGGCCAGCTTATGCTGGTCTTTTTTTGCTATAATATTAGTTAAATGTAAACAGCTTACTATATTTTTTATTATCGAAAACCTATAATGAAAATCAATATTGATAAACGATAATGAGGTGAAAATATGAAAAACAGTATTTTAAGAAAAATGTTTTTAGCATTTATGAGGATTCATATTCTTCATCATGCAAAAAAGGAAGCTTTTTTTGGATTGTGGATGATTGATGAACTTAAAAGTCATGGTTATGAAGTGAGTTCAGGTACTATTTACCCAATTCTTCATTCTATGGAAGCTGATGGCATATTAGATAGTGAAGAAAAAACAGTTGATGGGAAAGTGAGAAAATATTACAGTCTGACTGATAAAGGAAACAAAGTTTTAGAAGAGGTTAAGAAAAAAACAAGTGAACTTAGTCAAGAAATAATGGATTAACTGTTATTTAAATTCCTGCGAAAATCTTATTATTGATAAGGAGGGAAATATGTTTAAACTTGAAAAAGTAAAATTCAAAGATATTTTATTTATTAAAGAAATAGAGCTGAAAGAAAAGAAGATTACTGCAATTTTAGGAAGTAGTGGTGGAGGAAAAACAACATTTTTAAAACTGCTTAATAATATGATAACTGCTGATCAGGGTGTAGTAAAATATAAAAGTGCTGAAATTGAAAGTTATGATCCGGTTAAATTGCGAAGAGAGGTTGTGATGCTTCCACAAGATCCTAAAATTTTCAAAGGTACTATTGAAGACAACTTTAAGTTGACAGAAGAAATTACTGGCAATCAAGTTTCCAAAAATTTAAATTATAAAGAACTTTTAACTAAAGTTTCATTAACGCAAAAACTTGATGATTCTGCTGATAATTTGTCAGGTGGAGAAAAACAGCGTTTAGCTCTGGCAAGAGTCATGTTATTAGAACCTAAAGTTTTGCTTTTAGATGAGCCATCTTCTTCTTTAGATAAAAAAACTGAAGAAAAAATTATTAAGATGGTAGTTGATTATGCAAAAGAAAATGATAGAACTTTAATTATGGTAACTCATAGTTCAGAAATTGCTGAAAAATTTGCTGATGAAATAATAAATATTGAAAATGGTGAGATAATCGATTAAAATTTAAAATAGATAGGAAGTGAATATAAATGAATGAAACTATAGATATCCAAATAGCTCAACTTGCTTTTGCTTATATCTTTGTTTTGGTATTATTATTTATTGTTAAACAAAAAGAAATAGGGCACAAAGGAGAAATTCTTTTGGCGTCAGTTCGGATGACTATTCAATTAGTTGCAGTGGGATTTATATTAGATTATGTTTTTGCTAATCAAAATCCTATTTATAGTTTGTTGATTTTGTTCGTTATGGAGATATTTGCTATATATAATATTTATGGCAGAGTTGGTGAGAAAATTTCTAAAAAACTAAAGATAATTATTGCAGTTTCAATGTTTTTAGGAACTTCAATAAGTATTTTCTTTTTTGTTCTGGCTGTAGTAGGACTTGATCCCTGGTTTAGAGCAGATTATTTTATTCCTCTTTCTGGAATGTTAATTGGTAATTCAATGACAGGAATTTCTTTAGGGGTGAATCATTTAGTAAATGGATTTAGAGATAATAAAGATTTAATTGAAAATTATTTAATGCTGGGGGCTGAACCAGAAGCTGCTGTAAAAAAGATAAGTAATAGAGCTTTTTACAATGCAGTTTTACCAACGATTAATTCTATGATGGGGATGGGAATTGTTTTTCTGCCCGGAATGATGACCGGTCAAATTTTAGCAGGTGCTTCTCCAATTATTGCTATTAAATATCAAATTGCAATAATGATGGGTATTTTGGGTAGTGTGACTTTAACCGTGTTTTTTATGATTAATAAGGGATCTAAAACCTTTTTTAATTCTAGAAAACAATTGAAAATATAATTAAAGTAAAATTTTAATCTAAATATTAAGTAAGTAATTGTTGAAATAACATTGAAATATTGAAGCAAAAACTATAAGATTAAGTTAAATAAATTATCTGAGGGGGAAATATAGTGAAAAGTGATATTCAAATTGCTCAGGAAGCTGAAATGAAAGAAATAACAGAAATTGCTGAAAAAGTTGGTTTAGAAGAAGATGATTTAGAGTTATATGGTAAATATAAGGCAAAGGTTAAGTTAGATGTTTTAAAAAGATTGTCTGATAACTCTGATAGTAAACTAGTTTTAGTAACTGCAATTACTCCAACTCCAGCTGGTGAAGGTAAAACTACTACTACTGTTGGATTAGGTCAGGCATTAAACAGGATTGGAAAAAATGCTGTAATTGCAATTCGCGAACCTTCATTAGGTCCGACTATGGGAATTAAAGGTGGGGCAGCTGGTGGTGGTTATGCTCAGGTGATTCCAATGGAAGATATTAATCTCCATTTTACCGGAGATATTCATGCTATTGGTGTAGCACATAATCTGCTTGCAGCAGCTATTGATAATCATATCAAACAGGGTAATGAGTTAAATATTGATCCAACTCAAATAACTTTTAAAAGAGCCTTAGATATGAATGATCGGGCACTTAGAGAGACTATAGTTGGCTTGGGAGGAAAAATAAACGGACAGCCGCGAGAAGATGGCTTCTTAATTACTGTTGCTTCAGAAATAATGGCAATACTTTGTCTGGCAAATGATTTGATGGAATTAAAAGATAAGCTAGGTAAAATTGTTATTGGTTATAGTTATGATGATGAAAGTATTACTGCTCATGATTTAAAAGTTGAAGGCGCAATGACTGCACTTTTAAAAGATGCAATTAAGCCTAACTTAGTTCAAACTTTAGAAAACACGCCTGCTTTTATTCATGGTGGACCATTTGCTAACATTGCTCATGGATGCAATAGTGTTATGGCAACTAAATTTTCAATGAAATTAGGGGATATAACAGTTACTGAAGCAGGATTTGGTGCTGATTTAGGGGCAGAGAAATTTTATAACATAAAATCAAGGTTTGCAGATTTAAAGCCTGATGCAACTGTTCTGGTTGCAACAATTAGAGCTTTGAAAATGCATGGCGGAGTAGAATTAGATAATCTAAAAGAAGAGAATCTTGAAGCTCTAGAAACTGGTATGGAAAACTTAGAAAAGCATATAGAAAATGTCCATAAATTTGGAGTGCCAACAGTTGTAGCTATTAATCGATTCCCTGATGATACTGAAGCAGAGTTAGATTTGGTTCGAAAAAAATGTGAAGAATTAGGAGCTAATGTAGCACTTTCTGAAGTTTGGGCTAAAGGTGGAGAAGGTGGCGAAGAATTAGCTAATGCTGTTGTTGATGTTTTAGAAAACGAAGAAAGCAAATTTGAATTTCTTTATGATGAAACGGCTCCAATCAAAGATAAAATTGAAACAATTGCTAAAGAAATTTACGGAGCTGATGGAGTTAACTATAGTGATACTGCACTTGCTCAGATTAAAAAGTATGAAAAGCAGGGATATGCAGATATTCCTATTTGTATGGCTAAGACTCAAAGCTCAATCTCTGATAATCCAAGTTTAAAAGGTCGACCTAGTGGGTTTAAGATCAGTGTTAATGAAATTAATCTTTCAGCCGGTGCTGGTTTCTTAGTTGTAATGACAGGCCCTGTTTTAACAATGCCGGGTTTACCTAAACGTCCTTCTGCAGAAGACATAGATATTGATGCTGATGGCAAAATTTCCGGATTGTTCTAAATAACTTTAAAAAGTTTATTAAATAAGTTATAATAAATTAAATAATATAGTGATAGAGTAGACAGGAGGCGTAGAGTGTTCAAAGATGGGACGTTGCTTTGGAACGAAAGCTTATTAGCTGCGGTCTCCCTGTCGCGTCCGCTGTCACCAAAGTTTCCTCTTTCTTTGGTGCAGATAAAACTATCATCCTAACCAAAGAGGGAGGGAGGTGCAAAAAATTACAATGAGCACAAAAAAGATAGCATATCTTTCATTTTTAACAGCCTTAACAATTATTTTAACTAGAATTTTAAGTATTAGAATCCCAATTGCTGGAGTTGAAGGAGTGAGAATTGGCTTTGGAGCACTCCCGATTATATTTGCTGGGGTTGCTTTTGGTCCAGCTGCTGGAGGAATCGTTGGAGCTTTAGGTGATCTACTGGGTTATTTCATAAATCCTTTGGGAGCTTATATGCCTCACTTTACTCTAACTTCTTTTTTGACAGGCTTTATTCCTGGGGTTATGGTTTTTTATGTTTTGAAAAGATGTAGAACTTTACCGGTAATTTTTATTTCAATTTCTATTGGGCAATTAATATCTTCTTTAATTTTAGTACCATATTTTATAAATACATTGTTTGGGGTACCATTTACTGTTTTAATGCCGCCAAGATTATTAAGTCAGTTAATTAATATACCAGTTTATGCATATTTTATTAGGATATTATTAAATTATAATGCTGTTAAAACTAGAAAAATAAAAGCTGGTACTAGTTGTTAATAAAGAATGAAATAATAAATTAAAGGGCCCATTTTGGGTCCTTTTTCTAGGAGAATTTATCATGAATAAGCTGAGTTCATTTAATTATGATCAAATAAAACTAAATCTTAATAATTCTTTAAATAAAAAGATTTTTTTAAAAATATTTTCCAGTACAGATTCAACAAATGATCAGGCTAAGAATTATCTTAAAAAAACAAAAAATAGAAATGATAGAATTTATGATAAACAGATAGGAGTTTTTGCTGCTGATTTTCAAGAAAAAGGACGTGGTCGAAGAGGTCATAGTTGGTTTTCTGGTGGCACAGATGGTATAGCGGCCTCTTTTTTATTTGAAGCTGGGGATAACATTGCTCAAATACCACTTATTACTGCAGCAGCGGCACTTGCTGTAAATGAAGCTTTTAAAGAATTTGATTTAAAGACTACGATTAAATGGCCAAATGATATTTTAATTAGAAATAAAAAAATTGCTGGTATATTAACAGAATTAGTTTTTGATGAAAATCAGTCTGCTTTTGTTATAATAGGTTGTGGTATAAATTTAAATAATTCTAATTTCTCAGCTAAAATTAGTGAGCAAGCAACTTCTTATTATTTAGAAAAACAAGAAAAAACAAGTAAAAATTTATTTTTAGCAATATTAATTAAAAAAATGCATTATTATATAAATAATTATCTTTATGAAAATAGAAAAGATATAATTACACGGTGGAAAAAAGAATTAGATCTAACTGGTAAAACAATTGATTTTACTTATAAAAATGAAAATTATACTGGTGAAATAAAAAAAATATTAAATAATGGAGATTTATTAATCAAATTATCAAATGGTCAAAAAAAGCAGATTGACTCTCTCAATAGCTCTTTAAATTATAGAAGTTTAGCTAAATATAATGATTTAAAATAATTGTACAGAAGGGTGCTAAAAATGAAATTTAAATTAACAACAATTTTTTTATTATTTTTCTTAGTATTTTCATTTTCGGTCTCAGCTCAATATTTAGAAGTAGCATTGGTCAGCGATCTTGGAGGTTTTGGAGATAACAGTTATAATGATCAATTAAGGACAGCCATTAATGAAGCAGACAAAAACTTTAATTTATCAATAGATTTTAGAGAATCGAATTTAATGACAGAATATCTAGAAAATATTAATTATTATGCAGAAAATAAATTTGATCTAATCTGGGGTGTTGGTTTTACTATGGAGCAGGCAGTGGAAGAAGCTGCTCAAATGTACCCCGAAAGAAATTTTGTAATATTTGATGGGATAGTTGAGGAAGAAAATGTGATGTCGCTTACTTTTAAAAAAGAGGAAGCTGCTTTTTTAGCAGGTGTGATTGCAGCTTTAGAGAGTAAAAGCTCTAATGTAGCATTTATTGGTGCTAAAGAAAATAAGGAAATAAAAAAATATCAAGCTGGTTTTAATACAGGGGTTAAAGTTGTAAATTCTGATGTGAAAATAATGAATAAATATATTGGTAGTTTCAATGATTTTTCTATGGCTAAAAGAATAACTAATGAACTGGTAGAAAAAAATGTTGATATTATTTTTTATGCTGCTGGTGCTGCTTCACATGGAATTATTGATACAGCTATAGAAAAAGATATTAAATTAATTTCTTTAGACAAAGCAGATATAAATTTAGCTCCGAATAATATCTTAACTTCAATTTTGAAAAACACTGAACATATAGTAGAATTAGTTATAGAAAGATATTATAATGATAATTATGTAAATGAAGTAAAAGAATATGGAATTGCTGATAATGCATTTGTTTTAGCTCAAAAGCAGGCAGAAAAATTGATAAGTAGTGATAAATTAGCTAAAATTGAAGAATTTAAACAACAATTTTTAGCAGGAGAAATAGAAATACCATCACAGCCCTAATTATTTAAGTCAAGAAAAAAATGACCAATAGTCAATAAGCCATTTAAATCTGCATAATTCTATGATAAGATAAAATAGAATAAATAGTTAAAGAAAATTTTAGGAGTGATAAATTGAAATTACCTGAATTAAAAATTGCTGATTTAAAACCTGAATTTCCTATCATACAAGGTGGGATGGCAATTCGCGTATCAATGGCTGAACTTGCAGCTGCGGTTGCTAATGAGGGTGGAATTGGAGTCATTGGAGCTTCAGTTATGACTGTGAAAGAATTGAAAGCTGAAATAAAAAAAGCAAAAAAGCTTAGCGACGGAATAATTGGTGTAAATATAATGTTTGCTGCTTCAGGATTTAGTGAACTGCTTAGGGCATCGGTAGAAGCTGGAATAGATGTCATTATATCGGGTGCAGGTTTTTCTCGTGATATGTTTAGTGTTGGTAAGGAAAGCAACACTCCTGTAGTACCTATTGTTTCATCTTTAAAGCTTGCAAAAATTTCTGAGAAATTAGGCGCTTCGGCAGTTGTTGTAGAAGGTGGAAATGCTGGTGGACATCTAGGAAGTGATGAACATAGTTTTGATTTAGTAAAGAAAATTGCTGGGAAGATTAATATCCCTGTTATTGGTGCTGGAGATGTTGTAACTCCAAAAGATCTTGAGAAAATGCTGGAACTTGGTGTTGATGGTGTACAGATGGGAACTAGGTTTTTAGCGAGTAAAGAAGCATCTGTAGCAGATAATTTCAAAAAATTATGTGTGGAAGCTTCATCTGAAGATGTTATGAAAATTATGAGTTCTGTTGGCTATAAAGCTAATTCAATAAAAACTAGATTTTCAGAATTAATAAAAGCCGGAGAAGCACCTCCTCCTACTAACTGTACAGATTGTTTAAAGTCTTGTACTAAAAAATTCTGTATTAAGGATGCTTTGGTTGCTGCTAAGGCTGGAGATATGGATGAAGGTGTCTTTTTTACTGGTGAAGGAATTGGTCGAGTAAATAAAATTTTATCTACTAAAGAAATTTTTCAAGAAATAAAAGATTATTTTAGAGAATAACTGAGCTTTAGTTTTATAGACTGCAGATACTTATTAATTCTCTGCAGTCTTTTTATAGTATAAATTATCTAAATTAATAAGGGGAAATTGAAATGATTTTAACAATGGATATTGGGAATACTAATACAGTTCTTGGTTTATATGAAGGAGATGAGTTAAAAACACACTGGCGAATTTCAACAGATAGAAATAAAACTCCTGATGAGTATGGGATGTTGTTTAAAAATTTATTTGAATCAGCAGATATCAAAAATGATGCTGTTAATTCAATTATAATTTCTAGTGTGGTGCCTCCAATATTGAGAATATTAAAGAAAACAGCTTATCGTTATTTTAATGTAAATCCACTTGTGATTGGCCCCGGTGTTAAAACAAGTATGAATATTAAAACAGATAATCCAAAAGAGGTTGGAGCGGATAGAATTGTTAATGCAGTTGCTGCAGGTCATCTTTATAATGGTCCGCTCATAATTGTAGATTTCGGTACAGCCACCACTTTTTGTGCAATTTCAGCTCAAGGGGAATATCTCGGAGGATCTATAGCACCAGGTATTGGTATTTCTGCTGAAGCATTATTTAACCAATCTGCTAAATTACCAAGAATTGAATTAATTGAGCCAGGCCATGCAATTGGGAAAAATACAATTGATGGGATGAAATCGGGAATTGTCTATGGTTTTGTCGGTCAGGTTGAATATTTAGTTAAAAAATTCAAAAATGAATTATCACAGGATGCAGTTGTTATAGCAACTGGTGGTTTAGTGAGTTTGATAGCTGCCGAAACTGATTCTATAGATCATGTTGAACCATTTTTAACCCTAAAAGGCTTAAAATATATTGCAGATATTAATGGGGTTGAATCTTAATGAAAATTGTTGATTTAGAAATTGAGCCAGCAGTTTTTTTAGCGCCAATGGCAGGTGTGAGCGATTATCCTTATCGACAGCTTGTAAGAGAAATGGGAGTCGAGTTAATATATACTGAGATGGTTAGTGCTAAAGGTTATGAATATGGAAATAAAAGGACAGCTGAATTAATTGAATTTGATAAAGGTGAAAATGGGAAAATAGCTGTACAAATTTTTGGTGAAGAGCCTAAATTTATGGCAAAAGCTGCTGAGGGTATTTCAGCAGAATATAATATCGATATAATAGATATTAATATGGGTTGTCCAGCGAGAAAAATTGTTAAAAATGGTGCTGGTTCAGCCTTAATGAAAGATCCTGATCTTGCATTTGAAATAATAAAAGCTACTGTTAAGGCAGCTGAAGTACCTGTAACCGTTAAAATGCGGAGTGGATGGGATGAAAACAATATTAATGCTGTAGAAATAGCAAAGATTGCAGAAGCGGCAGGTGCAGCAGCTGTTGCAGTTCACGGCAGGACTCGCAGTCAATTTTACAAGGGTCAGGCTGATTGGAATATTATAAAGAAAGTAGCTGATTCAGTGGAAATACCTGTTATTGCAAATGGTGATATTTTTTCTGCAAATGATGCAGCAGCAATATTTAATAAAACTAATTGTGATGGAATTATGATTGGGAGAGGGGCACAGGGATATCCCTGGATTTTTAAAGAAATTATTGAATATCTTAATACTGGTAAATTAATAGCGCCTCCTTCTGATGCAGAAAAAATTGAAATGTCTTTACGTCACTTAAAGTTAGCAGTTGACTATTATGGAGAAAGACATGGAATTCCAATTATGCGTAAACATATTTCCTGGTATTTAAAAGGGATGCCAAATGCAAGTAAGATAAAAAATAAGGTTAATCAATTAGCAAAAAAAGATGAATTGATTTCTTTTTTGAGAGAATATAAAAAGGTATTATAATTTTTAGCATTATCTATTTTAGTATTTAATGTTAAAATAGTGTTAAAAGATTCTTGACAATAAAACCAAAGTTATTTATAATGATTAATAATTGTAGACTAATATAGGTGTCAGTTTATATAACTGGCACAATTTGTTGTTGGGCTGAGTTTGATGGCCCTTTTGATGGTTTTAGATATTTTAGATAATTTAGAGAATTATAAAATTTTAAATATAATTTAGAAAGTAGAGGGAGATAGTTATGGCAGAGCAACAAGTAATGCTTACAGAAGAAGGCTTTAAGAAATTAGAAAATGAGCTTGAATATTTAGAAACGGAAAAAAGACGTGAAGTTGCTAAAAGAATTAAAGTTGCGAGGGAATTTGGAGATATCAGCGAAAATTCAGAATATGATGATGCCAAAAATGAACAGGCATTTGTTGAGGGAAGAATTCAAGAAATTAAAAATATGCTTAATGATGCCCATGTTGTTAAGGATGAAGATATAACTGATAAACAGGTCAATTTAGGTACTACTGTTATGCTTCATGACCTTGATAGTGATGAAAAAATAAGCTATACTTTAGTTGGTTCAGCAGAAGCAGATCCTTTAAATTATAGAATTTCTAATGAATCTCCGATTGGGAAAGCTATTTTAGGACATGCAATTGGAGACCAAGTAAAAGTTGAAACTCCTGCTGGAGAAGTTGATTATGAAATCATCTCAATTAAAAAGGTTAAACACTAAAAGCAAATTCTATTATGAATTTTTTAATTTAGATTTCATCAATTTGCAAGAAATAGAGTTAAAACTCTATTATAATTAAATAAGGAGTTGGATATTTATAATGAGTGAAAATGTGCTCGAAGATATGAATGAATTAATGTTACAAAGACGGGAAAAGTTATCACAATTAAGAGAAGAGCGTGAAAAGGCTTTTGCCGAAAAATATGAAGTTAATTATCATGCAGCAGAAGTAGAAAATAATTTTGAAGAACTTGAAGAAACCGAAGTCAAATTAGCTGGTCGTTTGATGGCTATTCGTACCCATGGTAAGGCAAGTTTTGCTGATTTAATGGATATGAGCGGAAAAGTCCAGTTATATATCAAGCAAAATAATATTGGTGAAGACCGCTATGAGTTTTTTCAGGATCTTGATCTTGGAGATATAGTTGGGATTACTGGTACGGTTTTTAAAACTAATAGAGGTCAAATTTCAATTAGAGTATCTTCTTTTGAACTTTTAACCAAATCTTTAAGACCATTACCTGAAAAATTTCATGGTTTAAAGGATAAGGATATTCGTTATCGCCAGCGTTATCTGGATTTAATAGTAAATCCAGATGTAAAAGAGACTTTTGTAATCAGAAGTAAGATTATTAAAGAGATGAGAAGATATTTGGAGGATAAAGGATTTTTAGAAGTAGAAACTCCCATGATGCATCCAATTGCAGGTGGGGCTACTGCGCGTCCTTTTGTTACTCATCACAATACTTTAGATATGGATTTATATTTAAGAATTGCACCTGAGCTTTATCTTAAAAGATTAATTGTTGGTGGATTTGAGAAAGTTTTTGAAATCAATAGAAACTTCCGTAATGAAGGTATGTCATATAAACATAATCCTGAATTTACAACTATGGAGCTTTATCAGGCTCAAGCAGATTATCAAGATATGATGGAGTTAACTGAAAATCTGGTCAGCCACTTAGCTGAAGAAGTTCTTGAAACTAAAACTTTAGAATATGAAGAAACTGAACTTGATTTTACAGCACCTTGGAATAGAATTACTATGGTTGAAGCTGTGAAAAAATATGCTGATGTAGATTTTACAGAATTTGATACTGCAGAGGAAGCTTATGAAGCGGCAGCATCAGTTGGTGTAAAACCTGAAGAGGGACTTTCTTATGGTGAAGTTTTAAATGAGGTTTTTGAAATAAGAGTTGAAGAAAAGCTAATTCAGCCTACTTTTATCATGGATTATCCAATTGAAGTTTCTCCCCTGGCACAGAAGATAGAAGATGATCCACGTTTTACCTATCGTTTTGAGGCTTTTGTTTATGGTAGAGAAATTGCCAATGCATTTAGTGAGTTAAATGATCCGGAAGAACAGAAGCGCAGATTTGAAAAACAGGTAGAAATGCGTGAAGCTGGAGACGAAGAAGCACAGATGATGGATTATGATTTCATTAGAGCCTTAGAATATGGTATGCCACCTACAGGTGGTCTGGGAATTGGTATTGACAGATTAATTATGTTATTAACAGATTCCAGTTCTATTAGAGATGTAATTCTTTTCCCTACAATGAGACCAGAAAGTAATGAATAATAAAAGTAATAAAATATAAAGGTATAGACTGATATGACTAGCCGGGATATTTTGATCCTGGCTATGTTTTTAGCCTCAATTATTTAAATTTTCAGTCTAATTGATTGAAATTTATTTTTAGTTAATAAAACTGAAAGGAGTGTTGATATTGTTTAGAAAGTTGTCAATTAAAACAAATAATCAAGTTGAGCTAATTGATATCACATCTAAAGTTCAAAAGGCGGTCAAAGAAAGTCGTCTAGAAAACGGAATGGTGCAGATTCATATTCCTCATACTACTGCTGCAGTTACTTTAAATGAAAATGCTGATCCAGATGTTAAGTCAGATATAAAAAAAGAAATCAATAAAATCATACCTTTTGATGATAATTATGCTCATTTAGAAGGGAATTCAGCTGCTCATATAAAGTCGAGTCTATTTGGTGTAGATCAAAGTATTATGGTTGAAGATAGAAAATTATTATTGGGAACCTGGCAGGCTTTATATTTTTGTGAATTTGATGGTCCCCGGAGCAGAAATATTTATTTGAAATTTATTCAAGGTTAGAACTAGTTTTTTATGAAATTTTCTTGACAATCAGCATAATTGATGCTAATATAATGTGTGTCGCTGAAAAGTAATTAATAATATTTTTCCGGCAGACAAAATTATTTTAAAAAGTTCTTGACAAAGTAGAAAGGGCTTGATAAGATAATAGATGTCGCACAAATATTCTCCTGAAAAATTGAGATTGAAAATAATCTCAAATGGAGATCAAAAAAGAGCTAAATTTTAAAGCTTAAATATTTCTCTTCTTTATATATAAGAGAAAATAAAGCTTTTAAATTTAAGAAAAATATTTTAAAAAAGTTTTTCTAAAAAGTTCTTGACAAAGTGTGGCGAAATTGATAAGATATTAAATGTCGCTGATAAATAAATGCGGCAGAAAATATAGAAGAAAACATTATCTTTAAACAAGAACAAATATAATATCGGCGCTCTCAATGGGCAAGTCCGAAAATATCAATTTGTTCTATAAAAGAGATTTTGTGCGAAGGGGTCAATCCCCGAGCAAGGCGCTAACCTTTTTGTTTAAAAA